>NZ_VPAS01000011.1:0-113641 GCF_013419125.1 Acinetobacter sp. YH12102
GCTCTTTCGAAACCATGCCGAGCTCCACTTGCATGTTGATGCACGCGTATGTAGCTTCCGTCAATGAATACCCATTCTTGATCCAAGATGCCTCGTAATCTAAAAAAAATTTATCCCACAATCCCTTGCTTGCCCAACGATTAAAGCGATTGTAAGCAGTTTGCCAAGGACAAAATTCTTGGGGAATATCACGCCATGTGGCGCCTGTACGCAGTTTCCATAAGATCGCTTCCATGATATTTCTACTATTCTTTGAACAGTAACAACCGTGTAATCGCATAGTATCTTGAATTTGCTGCTAGATATCATCGGTGAGAAGAGTACGTGCCATTGAAAAAATATAGAAATCAAAAGAGCTTAAAGGAGGATTTTAAGTATTTAAAACCAATTTTTCAAATGAGGACACGCCCTAAATAAGTCTAGAATATTTTGATCTAAATAAGCTAAAGGTTTTCCTGAGTACTCTGGTTCGCTCATACAATGCTCTCATTAAGTAATTATCTATTTTCTTCGAAATAATCCATCAAAAAAGCCTCTATCTCTAGAGGCTTTTTATTACTGGGTCACTTAGCCTTGCAACACAAACTCCCAAATGAAATAACCCAGTCCAAAACCAATCAGCGCATATAAGGTAATGATGAAGAATACAAAGCTGGCATTGTTTTTTCTTTTCCAAAAACTCATAGCGACATCCAAAGCTTGTTCGTAATACCCTATGTTAACGAGCTTTTAATAAAAAGTGAAATACATCTAAGCATTTTATTTATAATAATATTTTTACAAAAAACACATTCTTTACTTTCAAAAAATCAATATACAGATTTAGATTGAATTTTTAGTACAGATACCAAATCGGCATTTCTATTTTAAAATGGTAAATATATTGATATTCTTTTTTGCTGGCATCCATGCTAATACATAGAGTTGACTTTAATTACATAAGAATAGCCATGAAATACCTCAGCTCTTATCTTGTCGGATCACTCCTTGCTTTAGGTTCATTGGCAGGTATTTCCCCAACACACGCACAAACGCCTTCCACTTTAGAACAACAAAAACAGGTTCCCGGATATTATCAATACAGCTTTGGAGATTACCAGATTACTGCCCTGCTGGATGGCACCAATTATTTAGCCAAAGCCTTGTTTAAGGATATTCCTGAAGCAGAAGTGAATCAGATTTTAAAAAAATATTATGTTGACCAAAGCAAAGGCATCCAGACCTCCGT
Source organism: Acinetobacter sp. YH12102 (assembly GCF_013419125.1). Lineage (NCBI taxonomy): Bacteria > Pseudomonadati > Pseudomonadota > Gammaproteobacteria > Moraxellales > Moraxellaceae > Acinetobacter > Acinetobacter sp. YH12102. The sequence continues at coordinate 1,229 of NZ_VPAS01000011.1, forward strand.
CAATGCTTTCCTGGTAAATACAGGCAAAGAACTGGTCTTGGTGGATAGCGGTGCTTCTAGCTGTAATGGGCCAAACTTTGGGTCTATTTATTCAAATTTACAGGCATCTGGACAAAAGCCTGAGCAAGTCAATACGATCTTATTAACGCATTTACATCCTGATCATGTTTGCGGCATCAGTAATAACGGCATTGCCAATTTTGCCAATGCGAATATTTATGTATCGCGAGCCGAACTGGATTTCTGGATGAATCCTAAAAGTGTAGAAAAATTACCAAAAGCAAAACAGGCCGGTTTTTTGGGTACAGTCGATAAAATCAAGAAAGCCATCGCACCTTATCAGGCCAAAGGTCAGTTAAAGACCTTTAAGGCTAGCGATAAAATCAATGGTTTTGATGTGATCAGTTCAACTGGGCATACACCGGGGCATTTTGGTTTTAGCTTAAAATCCAAGGGTCAGGAGATGATATTTATTGGGGATATTGTACATTCCCATACCATTCAGTTTGATCGTCCACAGACAGCTATAGATTTTGATATCGATCCGAAAAAAGCGGTTGAAACCCGCTTAAAGCATTTTGCGGAATATGCGAAGAATGGCCAGACAGTGGCAGCACCACATTTACCATTTCCGGGAATTGGGCATGTCTATTCTAAAGATGCTAAAAGCTATCAATGGATTCCCTTGCATTTTAAAGATTAATTTCAAATGATCAGCCATCCCTTGGAAAGCTAGCAAGAATGATCACTTTCCAAGGATGAGGACTTCAACTGTTGAAACTATTTCATCCCGAAAATAAGTTTTAATCCGAGCACGGTCATCACCGCACCTGCTGCACGGTCAAACAATGCCTTAAACTTTAAATACACACGGCGTGGCTTTTCAGCAGAAAGTGCGACAGCCACGAGTGAGCACCAGCCAGCATCAATAAAAAAACATAAAATGGGCAAAGCAAAATAGAAATAGTTCGGAATTTCTTTTGGTAATAAGGCGGTAAAAATACTGGCCAGCACAATCGCAATTTTTGGATTCGACAACTGCGTGATTAAACCTGTGGTAAAAGCGCGACGTAAAGACATCTGTTTGGTAATGCTCGAATCTGCCTCAATCGGATCTTTGGCATGCTTAATAATTTTAAAAGCCAGCCAAAGTAAATATAGCCCCCCACAAATTTTTAAGGCCAGATAAGCCGACGGCACAGCCAGCAAAAATGCCTGCAAACCCAGTACTGCCAGCAAACCGAAAATTGCTGCACCTAGACCAGTCCCCAGTGCAGTAAATAAACCATGTTTACGTGAAATCGCAATTGAATTTTTTGCCACATAAATAGAAGTCGGCCCGGGACTCATTGCACCTAACATCAGGGCAACAGCAATTGAGCCTAAAATCCAGAATGATTCCACGAGATAACCTGACTTAAAAATTGAAGGATTATTTTAAGCAAAAACCGAATCATTTGCTTTAAAAATTTCAGTATTGGTCAGGAATTTTAGTTACTGTAATGGCCTACTGTTTTAACTGATCCTGAGCAATGAATTGCGTGTCTAACAGTTGGTAATCCTGATCATGTACCGGTACACCACCAATAATCATGGTACGGTTCTCTGTTTTAGGTTTATTCATCGCATCATCACAGCCCGACAAACTGAGCAGTACGCCGACCAAAACAGCATAGGACAATATTTTCATTATTCTACCCTCCTCAGGGTTTCCTGTATTTAGATTAGCATCCCTGCTTAAATAATCAGCAGAATATTTGTGACATTCTGCGTCAATTTTTATCTCATGCCTGAAAATGACTTATTCTCAATCCCTGATCTTTACTGCTTTCGCTATAATGGCCGAATAACTGACTGTGTTAATTTTTATGTTTGCAGAGATTGCCCAAAATATTCCCGATCAACAGATTAATTTTCACGATATTATTTTAACAATACGTCGTCTGGATCTGGTACATCCGCAAATTTCAGGCAACAAGTTTTTTAAACTGAAATACAATTTTCTGGAAGCACAAAGACAGGGTTATCGGCAGATTCTCAGCTTTGGTGGTGCGTATTCCAATCATATTGCGGCCACTGCATTTGCCGCACAGCAGTTTGGTTTTCAGAGTGTGGGGATTATTCGGGGTGAGGAGCTGGCCCATCGGCCACTCAATCCGACTTTAGCCACCGCACGGCAGTTGGGGATGCAGCTACATTTTGTCAGTCGTGAACACTATCGTCGCAAGCAACAGCCTGAGTATCTGGCCGAAATCGCACAACAATTTCCTGAGCATTATCTCATTCCTGAAGGTGGAACCAACGCTTTGGCCATTCAGGGCTGTCAGGAAATTTTGAGCCCGCAAGATACTCAATTTGATGTGGTTTGCTGCGCAGTAGGCACTGGTGGAACCATCACCGGTCTGATCGAAGCCAGTCAGGCGCATCAGCAGGTTTTAGGATTTTCAGCGCTGCAAGGCTCATTTTTAAAAGATGAAGTCGCGCAACTAACTAGCAAAACCAACTGGACTATTCTGGATGATTATTGCTGTGGCGGCTATGCCAAAACCAGCACAGCCCTCATACAGTTTATTCGGGATTTTGAAACCGAATTTGCAATTCCACTAGAGCAGGTCTATACCGCTAAAATGTTGATGGGCATCTTTGATTTGATTGAAAAAGATTATTTCCCAGCAGGATCTAGACTGCTGGTGATTCATAGCGGCGGGTTGCAAGGCCGTAACATTGATACTACTTCTACAATTGCTTAAGCCTGAATCGGTTGATTATTATTCAGCGCAATCATCCCTTTGACCAAGCGGTAGATATGCCAGATAAAGACCAGAAAGATGATTAGAAATCCGATCAAGATCATAGTTAATAAGCCACCAACAATATAACCCAGCAAACTGACCCAGAAGGTTTTAATCTGCCAGTCCACATGACTTTCCAGCCAGGTGCCGCGCATTTCATCACGTTTAATATAGTTCATGATAATGGCTATAAATGGGGTCACACCCAGAAAAAACCCCAGAATATAAAAAATATAACTGATCAGGTTGTATTGTTTTAGATCCTCTGACGTTGCCATAAGCCCTGCCTTATTATTGTGATTTTTGTAAAACTGTACAAAAACTATGCATGATTTTAAGCCGACTTACAAATATTTTATGTTTAAACTCTAATACGAATCGGCAATCAGCCTGTTGATTGTTCAGGAATAGAGAAAGCGGAAATAAAATTGTCTATAATGCTTTCCTTTTGTTCTCCCTCGAGTGTTTTATGTCTTCCAAGCAATACGATGTTCTCGTCATAGGTGCCGGTGCTTCAGGTTTAATGACGGCGTATATGGCTGCACAACGTGGGCGTAAAGTCGTAGTGGTGGAAAAAGCCAATAAAGTTGGCAAAAAAATCCTGATGTCTGGCGGCGGTAAATGTAATTTTACCAATCTGGAGGTCGAACCAAGCCATTATATTTCGCATAATCCACATTTCGTCATTTCAGCATTAACGCGTTATAGCAATTGGGACTTTATTGGCCTGGTCTGTGAATATGGTATTGCTTATGAAGAGCGCAAACATGGACAACTGTTTACCCTCAATGGTGCAAAAGATATTCTGTCAATGCTATTGGCAGAATGTGACAAGACCGGTCTGGTCGATCTTAAAACCAGCTGCGAAGTAAAGGCAGTCAATCCGGTCGATGATCAAGGCTTTCAAGTCGCTACATCACTTGGATATCTTGAGGTTGAATCTGTAGTAGTGGCATCAGGTGGCTTGTCCATCCCGACGCTGGGTGGTTCAGGCATTGGCTATGAAATCGCAAAACAGTTTGGACATCATGTTTATCCGACCCGTGCCGGTTTGGTGCCCTTCACTTTCTCTGATGGATTTAAGGAAGTGACGACTCGTTTAAGCGGGAATGCCGTAGAAGCGACCCTTTCCAATGAGCTCAACAGTTTTACCGAAGCGCTGCTATTTACCCATCGCGGTTTAAGTGGCCCAAGCTCCCTGCAATTGTCCAATTACTGGAATGTTGGTCAGAGTTTTAAGGTCGATTTCTTACCAAGTGCAGATTTACTGGATTTCTTTAAAAGCAAAAAACAAAGCCAGCCCAAAGTGTTATTACGCACCTTAGTCAATGAATTTTTACCGAAAAGTGTCGTGGCTGAATTACAGAGCCTGATCTGGGCTGAGGTCGCAGAAACCGTAATTGGTAATATCAGTGATGATAAACTGGAGCAGATTGCGACACGGCTGCATGGTTTTGAAGTGAAACCATCCGGAACAGAAGGCTACCGTACTGCGGAAGTGACTTTGGGCGGTGTGGATACCAGCGAGGTTTCTTCAAAAACCATGGAAAGTCAAAAGCAGAAAGGCCTGTATTTTATTGGTGAGGTGCTGGATGTTACCGGGCATTTGGGCGGCTATAATTTCCAATGGGCATGGTCATCCGCGCATGCCGCATCGGAATATGTTTAATCAATAGATCATCAAGACTGATATTTAGTTCATTCCAGATAATCTGTCTTAAACAGCTTGAGATTGGTCGTATTTCCTAAACGGTCAATCGTCAGCTGCATTTTTCGAGTGGCTTCTCGCAAATATGGCGGTGCTTCATCTGCTGAAGTGTTCTTGAATGTATATGATAGTGTTTGCCACATGATGTTGATCTCCCTTTTTTATATTTTTAATGCAAGAAGAATACCAAAATCATTTTAGTATTCACCTGAATATTATATATTTCTTAAAGGCCAAATTCTATTGTTTGTTATTCAGCAGAATTCTTTCAGTTAAATTCGTCTGTATCAGGTATTTTCCTATCCAGCGCTCGCTCTGACTGCTCGTCCTGTTTGCTCTTCACAAAAATAAATCGATAGGCAGCGGTAAAAAAGCCAAGGGTAATTCCCGCGATAACCAAAGGAGCCAGAACTTTGTTGGGTTTCTTGCTATTCATTTATTTTTCCTCGTGACTGAAAAAAATCGACCACATGAGCGTGGCCGATTTTGGTTAAAAATGACAGGTTATTTCAGGTCATCTTTTTTCTGAGTGGAACGATCAATATCGACATTTGGTTCTTTTTCTCCGGTTGAACCAAATGGATTATTGACTGGCGGATGAGTCGGATCGACTTTTACTGAATCAGGTACGGCTTGATCCGCATCCGGATTGACCGGATCAATACCCAATGATTCATCATCCTGCGGTGCAGTGGTGAGGATTGCCGGTGTGGTATGCGATAAGTCCGTACTCATTGGCGTAGTACCCTCTGCGTCTGAATCTTGATTTGGCACAATACCTGCTCCTGGCGTAGTGGTTGAAGAATCAGCAGTACCGGTCATGTTTTGTGAACGGTCGGAGTATTGTCCCATTGATGTATCTGTAGAACCCATCCCCATCGCTGCACCTGTCGTGCCTGCCATGTCCGTTGTACTTGAAGTACTCTGAGCACCTAATCCTGAAAATATGCTGTTTTCAGCTTGATCTTTGACTGGATTCGGTTCTTTGGCTTCGCGTTTTGCTTTATCAATCAGATCTGTTAAAACTCGCTCCGCAGGCTGACGACCACCCAGACCAAAAGCCAGAGCAAATGCTACTGCGACAGCACCCAGCGTTAAACCAAATGCCAGGTTCACAATCGAGTCGGCAATACCCATGGCACGTAGACCCATGGCAACGACCAAGCCCATAATCAGGACACGCACCAGATTCGCTAACCAGCGTGAGCTGTTATATTCACCGCGTTGTACGATGTTCGCGACAATATTTGCCAGCCAGAAACCGATCACCAGAATCACGGCACCGAGCAAGATGTTGGCGCCGAAGTAAATAAACATCGCAATCAGGCCGCTCACCTGTTCAAAGCCGAGACGGTCTGCTGCTTCGGACACTGCAAATAACATGGTGAACAATACGATCAGATAACCGACCACACTCGAAAGTTTAGTGGTGCCTAAAAAACGCTGTACATCCAGTTTGGCAGGAATTTCATCAACACCTGTACCCGATACCACTTCAACCACCAGACGTGCGACCAGTTTAGAGACCACATAAGCCAGAATCAGAATTAAGGCAGCAGCAATAATATTCGGAATGGCATTCATGATTTCATACAGCATCGCCGTGGCAGGCTGAGAAATCGCTTCGACACCCAATGCTTCAAAAGCAATAATCAATGCAGTAATGATCACGACAGCGAAGATGAATGAACCAATCACCTGTGCCACATTGGAATTTTTGAAAATACCTACTTTTTCAGCTTGTTGTTGTACATTCAGACTGTTTAATAGGCCTTCAACAATACCGCGAACAATTTTTGCCAGAATATAACCGACAAAAATGATCACTGCAGCAATAAAGATATTTGGTAAGTAGCTTACGACATCAGTCAGCATATTCTGAACTGGTAACAACAGACCGTTGAGTCCCAGAATAGACAGTACGATTGGCAAGAACAGTAATAAAATTAACCAGTAAGCAATTTCACTGATGTTCTGACTAATGGGACTGACACCCACTTCAGCACTGAGTTTTTCGTCTAGTTGGGTTCGGTCAAGTAGCTTTTGTAGCCCTATTTTCACCAGGTTGGCGACAATCCACCCTATGAATCCGACTGCAATTGCACCTAGTAACTGCGGGATAAATAACAGGAATTGCTGAATCATATTACTGAAAGGACCACTGATACTGGTCAGGTTGAGTACATTCAGTGAACCAATTACGGCAATAATCAGAATAATCCAGAACACCACCCGGGCAATAATACTTTCGATATTAGAGCGATGGCCTGTCGCCGTATTTAAGTGTGTATTGGTTCCAAGTTTTTGCAAGACTTTCTTGACTGCTGCCGAAACCAGTAATGCAATGATCCAACCAATGACTAATATGGCAATTGCACTCAGAATGGGATGAAACTGATCCCAATAATACATGGCGTCGAAGCCGCCACGCGGACTTCTCATATAATCATTCATGTTGTTTTACCCTCTTTGTTATTAAGCTATTTATCTGAAATCGGGAGCCTATCCTTGAAACATTCAGCCCCTTCTTCTTTCGGATTCACCTTCAGATTTGATGTTTTTAGACTTGAGCCAGCTAGCTATCATTAGCTTAAACATCACAATATATTGCAAAAAAGCCCCAGTGGTTTCACTAGAGCTTTTGATATATGTCTGAGTTATCGAGCCGCCTGTGCATCATCTGTCGCAGTTGCTGTTGCTTCTGTTCCATCACCTAGCGTTGCAGTAGCTTCTGTAGGTTCACCGACTGGAGTCGTATTGTTTGGTGTCGCAGGTTGCACATTAGGGTTCGGATGTCCAGCAGGTGCATCATTTGCGTCTGGATTCATGTCAGCAAACATATAGAACAGTAATGCCAGTAAAAAGATACCTACCAAAATCAAGATATAAACAGGAATACGCTTTTTTTGCGTCACTGCTGTCTGATGATCTAAAGGTGGTTTTTTATTGAAATCATCGACCATAACCATCCTCACTCTTTGTTATTCATAAGTAGATTTTTAGCATAACAAGCAGTTAAAACAGCTTCTGTGACAAAACATGGTGAGATGGTGACGGGATGTAAGTTATATGTATGAATAATATTTAGAATAATCTTTAAGCAATCGTGCTCATTTTTAATTCACTGATCGCTACTGGTTGATGGTGAATGGGTTTAACTCAGTATTATCCTGCTATTCATTTTCCCCTCATGTGAATGACATAGAAAATTACTGGCAGATCAACACATCTAATCGCTTGAATAATTGCAACACTATTCGCTTAAACCTTCTTATAGAGCGATATAAAGCGTATCAGAAAAGAAAAAGGCTTTATAATCAATCTGATAATGAGGTTTAGCTTCTCCATTCTTTTCCAATCCCAGTTTGCTTGAGTTGCCTGAGTGGTATGCAGTCCTTTGAAATTCAAGAGCTTCAGTACGCGACCTCAGGGCAGAACCAACACTAAAATTTGCGCTAAACAATAGCACTGCTCAGTTTCTATAAAATGGGCTATAATGTGTCCCTCATTTTTTTATTTCATCGAGCTCTATGGCGTATCGTCAACAAAGTGTATCGTTGGATCTTGACACTGATGTCACCCACCAATGCACTTTGCATCATACTCGCGATCAGCATCTGATCGGGATTATCGAATTCAGTAAACCGAGTTTTGCACTGCGCTGGCAAGACCTGGAGTATTTCCGTCGTCGTACTGAAGAGTTTTCCGTGATGCCTTTCCCGGACTGTGTCAACGCAATGATTATCGATATCCGAGATGTAACAGCATGGCTTGACAATGAAGTGCCAATTATTCCATGGCGTTTATTGGAAGAGGATTGTCCGGTACGCTTAGTCGTCCCTGCGGATCGTCTTGAGCATTACGCTGGATTCTTTGAACCGACCTGGCTCAGTTCCGATGTCGAAACGGCCATTCAAGAAATTCGTGAATCGATGGATATGTTTGTGCATTAAGCTTGAACCGATAAAAAAACCTCCAGTTTGGAGGTTTTTTTATGACTTTTTCTTTCTTATGCTTGTAGTTCAATCTCTTTATTTATTTGCATTCCTTTGAGCATCTCGCAGATTTCCTTTTCTGATTCAGTAACATTTCAGCAATAAATTCAGCTTGAGTCATGCTTGAATCATCAACTAAGATGAATATAAACGAATACTTAGACTTTATAGCAATAATCAGAATATTGTCTTAGCAGCGCCTGAAAACGGGCGTACTCATAATAATTGAAAATGAAAAATGGAGTTTCACGATGAAAGCAAAGACTCAATTCGCTACGCTGCTGTGTGCCAGTGCCCTGACCTTGGGACTGAGTGCCTGTAGTGATAATCAGGCACCAAGCAATCAGCAAGGCAGCCAGAATACTTCTGGCACACTCAATAAGATCAAACAGTCCGGCACGATTGTATTAGGTTATCGTGACTCCTCGATTCCATTTTCTTATATCGCTGACAATCCGAATCAGCCGGTCGGCTATGCCCATGACCTGCAACTAAAAGTGGTCGAAGCCGTCAAACAAAAGCTGAATCTTCCTGATTTAAAAATCCGCTACAACCTGGTGACCAGCCAGAACCGGATTCCACTGGTCTCCAACGGTACGGTTGATCTGGAATGTGGCTCGACGACGAATAATAAGGAACGCCAGCAACAGGTCGATTTCTCTGTTGGCTTTTTTCAAGTAGGTTCCCGTCTATTAACCGCAACCAATTCTGGTATTCAAGATTTTAGCGATCTGAAAGGCAAAAAACTGGTGACCACTGCCGGCACCACATCGGAACGCTATATTCGTCAGCATGAAAAAGAATTGGGCCTTGGTGAAATTATTTCGACCAAAGACCATGCAGAATCCTTTTTAATGCTGCAAAGTGGCCGTGCTGCTGCATTTATGATGGATGACATTTTACTGGCGGGAGAAAAATCCAAGGCTAAAAATCCGCAACAATGGCACATTGTGGGTACAGCGCCCATCAATGAAATCTATGGCTGTATGTTACGTAAGGGAGACCCCGAATTTAAGCAGGTGGTAGATGACGCGATTAAAGCCACATATAGCTCCGGTGAAATCAATAGCATGTACCAGAAATGGTTCCAGTCGCCAATTCCACCGAAAAATATCAACCTGAACTTTGCCATGTCTGATGACTTGAAGGCCCTGATCAGCACCCCGCATGACCGCGATCAATAGATTCTGAATCTTATTCATCTGCTTAAGCATCATCTGTTTAAGCCCATTTTGGAGTGATCATGAATTACAGTTGGAATTGGGGTGTCTTATTACAACCGACCGGGATTGGTGATAGCACCTATCTCAACTGGATCATGACTGGCCTCGGCTGGTTAGCGGTCATTGCGATTGTAGCTTGGTCGATTGCCATGCTCTTGGGTAGCCTGCTGGGCATCATGCGCACCTTGCCCAGCCCAACGGCCCGGGCGATTGGTAGCGCTTATGTCACCATTTTTCGGAATGTGCCTTTACTGATCCAGTTATTTATCTGGTTCTATGTGGTTCCGAATTTTCTGCCGAACAGCATTCAAAGCTGGTGGATCAATGATCTGGGAGCCAATACCACGGCGCTGATTTCAGCCAGTATTGGTTTGGGACTGTTTACCGCAGCGCGGGTTTGTGAGCAGGTGCGTACCGGGATTGAAGCCATTCCACCCGGGCAGATCAATGCCGGCTATGCCGTGGGGTTTAGCACCACACAATTATATCGCTATGTGATTTTACCGCAGTCTTTTCGCATGATCTTACCCCCCTTAAGTTCTGAACTGACCAACTGTGTCAAGAACACCTCGGTGGCCTCACTGGTCGGGGTTGCGGAACTCATTTCCCAGATGAAAACCATCAGCGAATATACGCAAAATACCATTGAGATTTACACCTATGTCACCCTGATTTTTATCCTGATCAATGTCTGCCTGATTGGCTTGATGAACTTTCTGGAAAAGCGCCTTCAGGTGCCCGGTCTGATTGCGGGGACTAAATAATGGAATGGTTCACTGCATTTTTTCAGGATTTACAATTATCCGCACCTGCCCTATGGCATGGTCTGAGTATTACTTTAAAAGTCTTATTTTTTGCCACCATTGGCGGGGTCTCTATTGGCACCTTACTGGCATTGATGCGGCTGTCTTCAATCAAGGTGTTGAACTGGATTGCCAAGGGTTATGTCAATCTGTTCCGTTCGATTCCCCTGCTGCTGGTACTGATGTGGTTCTACTTCGCTGTGCCTTTTATCTATACTGGGGTGACTGGAAAATATCTGACCATGGATACGGCACTGGTGTCCAGTATTGTGGCTTTTATGCTGTTTGAAGCCGCCTATTTTTCCGAAATTGTCCGTGCCGGAATCCAGTCTATTCCGAAGGGACAAACAGATGCGGCCTCTGCCCTCGGCATGAGCTATGGCCAGTCCATGCGCCTGATTGTACTGCCTCAGGCCTTTCGCAAAATGACACCGCTATTATTACAACAGACCATTATTTTGTTTCAGGATTCCACCATGGTGTATGCAATTGGCCTGCTGGACTTTTTCCGCACCAATTATGTGCGTGGTGACCTGATGGGCTTACTCACCCAATATATTCTTTTTGCCGGTTTGGTCTATTTCACCATCAGTATGATCGCCACCTATATTGTTAAAAAATTACAGCAGAGGTTAACTGTATGAACGAAGCCAAAGTCATGATTGACCTCCAGCATGTCAGTAAATGGTATAAAGATTTTCAGGTACTGACCGACTGTACCACCCAGATTCGGCAAGGTGAAGTGGTGGTGGTTTGTGGTCCTTCTGGTTCAGGAAAATCAACCCTGATTAAAACTGTCAATGGTCTGGAACCTGTTCAGCAAGGCAGTATTCTGGTCGATGGAATTAAAATTAATGATCCGAAAACCAATTTAAATAAACTAAGAAGTCGCGTGGGCATGGTGTTTCAGCATTTTGAATTGTTCCCGCATCTCAGTATTACTGAAAATCTGAGCATTGCCCAGATCAAGGTATTGGGGCGTTCTGAAGCCGAAGCCAAACAGAAAGGACTTGCTTATCTGGATCGTGTCGGCTTAAGTGCACAGGCCAATAAATTCCCGGCACAACTTTCTGGCGGACAACAGCAACGTGTCGCGATTGCTCGTGCGCTGAGCATGGATCCGATTGCCATGTTATTTGATGAACCAACTTCTGCGCTTGACCCTGAAATGATTAATGAGGTGCTCGATGTCATGGTCGGTCTGGCCAAAGAAGGCATGACCATGATGTGTGTCACCCACGAAATGGGCTTTGCCCGACAGGTTGCCAACCGGGTCATCTTTATGGATCAGGGAAAAATTGTGGAAGATTGCAGTAAAGATGATTTCTTTAATACAGCGCGTGGTGAGCGTGCCCAGCAATTCCTGAACAAGATTCTGCACTAAGCTGTCATTATTCACCTTGCAGATAAAAAAGCTCATCCAAGGATGAGCTTTTGACAATCAGCAATTCAGACTTACCAATAATTCTCGACTGCAATATTGCCTTCACCACGCCGGTTCATGATCAGGCCACGGGCTTTTAAGGCTTCTTTGGTATCATCGACCATTTCCGGGTTACCGCAAAGCATGACATGGGTGGTTTGCGGATTGAGCTGCATACCTGCGGCTTTTTCCAGCTCGCCATTGGCAATCAGCACCGGTAAGCGGTCGTGCAAAGGTGCATCAGGCTCACGGGTAATAATCGGAATAAATTTAAATCCGCTATGTCCTTCGCCAAAGGTTTCGGCAATTTCCTGAATCCGTTCCACATAAGCGAGTTCAGCCCGGCTACGCACGCTATATACCAGATTGATTTTTTCGTATTTGCTCCAGGTTTCAAAGTCTTGCAACATACACAGAAACGGTGCCAGACCAGTTCCAGTGCCCAGTAACCACAAGTCTTTGGGCAAGGGCAACTGATAACGGGCCAGCGTCAGATAACCATACGGAATTTTTTCCAGAAACAGCTCATCCCCTACTTTAAGGTGCTGTAAATTGGAGGTAAATTTACCTTCTGGAACCACAATCGAAAAAAACTCCAGAGTTTCATCAAAAGGAGATGACACCACCGAATAGGCACGAACCACCAGTTCATCTCCCACTTGCAGGCCAATACGCGCAAATTGCCCCGCAGTGAATTTGAAGTGTGCCGGGCGTGTCATGGTGAAACTGAATAATGTATTGGTCCAGCGGTGTACAGATAAAACTTTTTCTAGGCTAAATTTTTCAATTGACATGATTTCAACGTGGCATGAAAGACTGTGCTCATGGTAGCATGGCAATATAATTTATTAATATTTTTTAAATGTTAAGGCTCTACTCATGCGCATGACTTTACGCCAATTGGCTGTTTTTGTAGCAGTGGCACAAGAGGGTACCGTAACGAAGGCTAGCGATGCCGTCAAACTTACTCAAAGTGCGGCTAGTATGGCTTTAGCAGATCTGGAAGATGGTCTGGGTGCTCCATTATTTGACCGTCTAGGCAAACGTTTACAGCTCAATGACTTGGGGCGCTTTCTTCTCCCTCAAGCGCTGGAAATTTTAGGTCGATGCGAATCTTTTGAACAGGTTGCGAAAGGTGAGCTTCAAAGTATCGATTTACGTTTAGGTGCAACCCTGACCATTTCAGATTACCTGATTCCTGACCTGATGGCCGATTTTCTAAAAATTCAGCCTCAAGCGCATTTACAGCTGCAAGTTGGTAATACCCGTCAAATGATTGAAGCGGTGAATCAGTTCCAGCTGGATCTGGCCTTGATCGAAGGCTCCTGTCATCTGCCACAACTGCAATGTATCCATTGGCGCGATGATGAACTGGCGGTGTGCTGTGCACCGGATCATCCCTTAGCGCAATTGAACCGTGAGCTGACCGCGGAAGATTTCAAATCTGTAGAGTGGATTCTGCGCGAAGAAGGTTCAGGTACTCGCGAAGTCTTTGATAATGCCATTTTGAAAGATGTGCCGGATGCCAATATCCGTCTGACACTTGGCCATAATGAAGCAATTTTGAAAATCGTAGCCGGCGGAATCGGCATGTCCTGTATTTCCAAACTTGCGATTGAGCCTTTACGCGAGAAAGGTCAACTGGTGATTCTCAATACTCCGTTCTGGTCTCTAACGCGTCCATTGTTTATGCTGGTACATCGCCAGAAATATCAGGGGCCAGGCCTGAGAGCCTTTATGAATTTCTGTGAAGCTTAAATTTGTTTTTCAATCAAAAAGCACCTTAAGGTGCTTTTTTATTCTATCTTAAAATTGGCTTTCACACGGGATGCCATCGCCGTCACCATCCATTTTAGTATTTGGACAGTTCCGGATAAAAAATAAAGCCTCTTCGTAAGAACCCATCTGACTACAGTGTTCTCGACCATCGCATTTAAATTGAGATATAGATGGCGAAGCCGTTTCTGGAGTTTTCAGATTAACCGGGTTACTTTGGCTTGGTACCTCAGTACCGCGATTTTCGAGGTTCTTTCTGCCCTGTTCAGATAATCCTTGCATAGCTAGATCACCTTGCGCTGCTCGCTGCTCAGCGACAATTCGTTGCTGCTCTACCATCAGTCCTTCAAGCTTTTGCTGTTTTTGAACTTGGTAGCTTTGGTATTTGTTATAAACAAGCCCAACAAGAATCGCAATAATAATTAATCCCGATATTGTGATTAGTTTGGATCGAGTTGATAATTTTGTCTTTTCATAACGTGGAGAAACATGTGCTTCAGGATCTTCATATAAATCATTATTCTGCTTAATAGCCAATTTTGATTTAATATCCAGCCGGATAATATGGTCTGCCTTAAACTTTCCATTATCTTCAACCATTAAAAACTTTAATTTTTCCCCAATTTTTAATGGAATATTTTGATTGGGAAAGTCTTTAATATGAAAAAATAAATCTTTAGATTCCCCTTCGATTTGAATAAAACCAAAACCACGCGCTTCGTGATAGGTTTTGATTTTCCCCTCTTGAAACATAATTCACTCTTGTCTTTGATATTTTTAATAATTGTAATAAAAAATACATCGAAAAGCTTTTATGAAATTCTTTAATAGAAAAACCAAAAAAGCACTTATAGGCGCTTTTTTAAATTGAAGAATAGAGAAATACCGAGTTAAAAATAGAAAATTAAAAATTTCTGGTTTAAATTTATACTTCGCCCAAAATTATAAAACCAACTGCGGATACCAGTGCCAACCATAGCGTTGGGCTAAAAAGAATTGAACGCTTTAACGGAACAGATATTGTGGGTGCCAAAGATGGTAATGCCACAACTTCCGCTACAAACTCGTCCTGTACTTTGACATCTAGGCGTACCATATTGTCCAATATTATGGTTTCCTGATGAGGAATCATTCTAAATTTAAGCAGTTCTCCAATTTGAGGATCAATTTCAGGTGAAGGTAAATCCTGTAGCCTAAAACTTAGTTCTTGAGCGTCATCTGCTAACTCAATGCTGCCTGTACCACGTTCGGAATCATAAGTTTTAATTTTTCCATTCCTAAACATGACATTTATCCCTATAAATCAACAGATAGTATTTTAAGTGAGAAGGAATAGAGATGATTGTAGCGCTTTGGTAGACGTTTTATTGTTTGCGTAACGAAGTACAAGCTTTAAGTTACAAAAACTGATGTAAGACTATAGTTCATGAATTTTTAGATAAAAAAGAGGCGAAAATGCCTCTTCATTTAGTCAAATTCACGGTTAATTAACGCTTGAGATTTGATAGTAATGCGGAAGTAATTGACTGGTTATGTGCAGCGACCTTAGATTTTTTAGCTTTCTTTGAAGTATCCTCAACACGTTCAATCTTAATGGCTTTATACTTATCGCCATTTTCTACCACATTAAATTTCACGCGTTCATTGCGTTTTGGCTCGCCTTCTGCCGCAGGAAAGTCTGAAATATGGAAGAACACATCTCCCTCAGCCGAACCAATAAAACCAAAACCTTTTGCAGGGTCGTACTGTTTGATTTTGCCCTGATATAATTCATCTTTCATGCTGTTGTCCTATGCTGAAAATGCCCGATCTACATTATATAAAAAAGAGGCTGTAGTAGCCCCTTTTTTCGTCCTGTTCAAAAATTAGTCTTTCTGAACTGAACCAAAGATTTTATCGCCAGCATCACCAAGACCCGGAACGATATAACCATTTTCATTTAAACCGCTGTCGATTGATGCAGTGAACATGATCACATCAGGATGTGCAGCCTCTACACGCTTAATACCTTCCGGTGCGGCAACCAGAACCATAACACGAATGTCTTTACAGCCACTGGCTTTGAGTACATCAATTGCAGCTACAAGAGAAGAACCTGTCGCCAACATCGGATCAATGATCATCGCGATACGGTTTTGTACGTCTGGAACCAGTTTTTTATAATAAGTACGGGCTTCCAGGGTTTCTTCATCACGCTCTAAACCGAGTACAGATACTTTTGCACTTGGAATCAGATTTAAGAAACCATCCAGCATGCCAATACCGGCACGTAGAATCGGCACAACCGTGATTTTTTTACCGGCAATACGGTCAACTGTGACAGCACCATTCCAGCCATCAATATCATGTTCAACCATTGGCAGGTCTTTAGTCGCTTCATAAGTCAGAAGCATGGTCACTTCTTGAGCTAACTCGCGGAAGTTTTTGGTACTGATATCTGCACGACGGAGTAAACCGAGCTTATGTCGGATGAGCGGATGACGGATTTCATGGATTGCCACAGGAGAACACCTAAAAGGTTAAAGATAAATTTCCGCTATTATAAAGGCTTTTATTGATTTGTATAAATAAAAAAGCCCCCAATCATGGAGGCTTTTTTGTAATAACGTCAATCTTCGCAGATATTAGTTAAAACCACTTTGAACCAAAGTGAAAATGAATTGCTGTAATTCAGGTGATATTGCGAAGAACGCATATTTAGAAATCGCAATCACTGGATCTGGATAAACACCAATCACAAGTACCGCAAGTGCAGCAAGTAATACCATGATACCGCCGACTTTTTGACCCCAATGATTCACCGCATCTAGACGTGGTGTTTCAGGTGGTGTCATGTACAGCACGACCATCACGCGCAGGTAGTAATACAAACCAATACCTGAACCCAGAATAACCATTGCAGTCAGGAACCAGGCTTCGCCTGCAACCGCAGTTTTAATCACCAGGAACTTACCGATAAAGCCGGCAGTTAAAGGAATACCTGCAAGAGACAGCATCATTACGGTTAATACAGCAGTCAGGACTGGACGGCGCCAGAACAGACCACGGTATTCAGCCAGACTACCCGCTTCATCCGTATTGTTATACGGACTCGACATCAGCGTCACAACACCGAAAGCACCAATCGTGGTTAATACATAAGTAATCACATACACGTTTACACTTTCAAAAGTCGCAAAACCTTGAACCTGTAAGAAATCGGTATTACGTGAACTGACGATGGCAACCAGCAAATAACCAAAGTGCGCAATTGAAGAGTATGCCAGAATACGTTTCAGGTTCACTTGGCGAACAGCCAGCAAGTTACCTGCAAGAATCGACAATACTGCAATAATCGAAATGATCGTTACGAAGCTGTCTGCCAGGATTAAACCTGAAGACAAAACATAACGAACAAACAGACCAATCATCGCCACTTTTGCCACAGTCGCAAGGAAAGTCGCGATTGGTGCTGGTGCACCTGCGTAGACGTCTGGTGTCCATTTGTGGAATGGTGCCAGCGATAATTTAAATGCCACAGCAAATACAATTAAGGCCAGACCAATTATCACAGCTGGCTGACTGAATACAGTAAACAGTTTGCCCGGTTCAGCAACGAAACTTAAAGTACCTGTGTAGGCATAAATATAGGCCATACCCATCAGCAGCATTGCAGACGCAGTTGCTGAAAGCACCAGATATTTCACACCTGCTTCAAGCGATTGAGAACGTTGATGTGTATATGCCAACAGGCCGTATACAGGAATCGACATCAACTCAAGGCTAATAAAGAATGATGCATAGTGCGAGCTTGCCACCATTAACATTGCACCCGCGACGGATATCAACATCAAGATATACAGCTCTTCACGGTTATCTTTATAAGTTTCGATATACGCGTGTGACAAGGTACTACAGGCAAGTGCAGCAATCAGAATCACAAACTGGTACAACATCGTAAATGGATCTACGATGAACAGATTCATCACATTGGCAGGTGCAAATGTGCCTGCCAACAGAACGAAAATGATATAGAACGCTGCTAAGTTCAGACCAACAACAGTCGTCGTCGCAACAAGATTATGGTTACGCTTGATTGCCGTCAGCAACATCACGACGATCGCAGTTAACGACACGATCATCACAGGTGCGAGCGGCATAAGCTCAGAAAAAGACATTGTGAAGTTCATGGCTTATTGGATCTCCACATTTTCAAGTTGAGTCGTTACCTGATCAGCAACTTCAACCACTTCTTGAACTGGAATGTAGCTATTCGCTAACCACGCCATGCTTGAGTTAGACACATCAAGGAAGCTTTGTGGGTATAGACCAAGCCAAAGTAGACCAAACGCGCAGATCAACAATAACGCGATTTCACGTGCATTCAGATCTTTTAACGGATGTGTATAGTGCTGTTTTTGCGCTTCGTTTGGCACACCAAACAGGGCTTTGTGAATCAGGATCAGACCATACAGACCTGCAAAGACCAGACTGATTGCCGCAAGAATAGTGAACGCCGGGAATTGTGCATAAGCACCCATCAAGATCAGGAACTCACCAATGAAGTTACCCAGACCTGGAATACCGACAAGCGCCGCAACAAAGAACATCAGGAAGAATGCAAGATACGGGAACTGACCACGCATCCCCCCCATCAAACGCATGTCACGCGTATGCACACGCTCATATACCTGACCACACATAATGAACAGTGCAGCAGAGGAAATACCATGTGCCAACATCATGATCATCAGACCCTGGAAGGTCAGGATGTTACCTGCATAAATCGCAAGTAAAACAAAGCCCATGTGGGAAATAGATGTGTACGCCAGTAAGCGTTTCATGTCGGTTTGCTGGAAAGCACACCAGGCACCGTAGAAGATACCGATTAAACCCAGAATGATCGCGATATCTGCAAACTGAGCCGAAGCTGCCGGGAAGAACGGAATCACGAAACGCAATAAACCGTACGCCGCAGTTTTAATCAAGATACCTGCAAGGTCAACAGAACCCGCGGTTGGTGCTTGCGCATGCGCATCTGGTAACCAGCCGTGTAATGGGAAAACTGGAAGTTTTACCGCAAAACCGATGAATAAACAGATCATGAATGCATAAGCAAGCGCTGGAACCTGAGCGTCAAGCGTATTCGCCACACCTAATAAATAGTTGTAATCGAAACGGATTTCGCCAGTCATGGTATAGCCTACAGTCACCAGACCCAGGATACCAATCAGCATCACCAAACCGGCAACCTGCGTGTAAATGAAGAACTTGTTTGCTGCATAAACACGTGACTTGCCTTCTGCCCCTTTATGACCCCAAAGGGCAATCAGGAAGTAGATCGGCACCAGCATCATCTCCCAGAAGAAGAAGAACAGGAACAGGTCAATCGCCAGGAATACACCGATCACACCACCCAAAGACCATAAAAGGTTCAAGTGGAAGAAACCAACGTTCTTTTGAATCTCACCCCATGAACAGCCGACTGCCAGCACACCCAGGAGTGCAGTCAAACCAACCATAAGAAGTGATAAACCATCCACGGCTAAGTGAATGTTAATGCCAAGGGTCTGAATCCAAGGCAGTTTGAATTCGGCAGCCCACGAAGGTGTCGCAGCGCCTAATTCATAGTTATAGGTACCAGTCTGCCAAAGGACGATGGTCAAAACCAAAGTCACCAGCATACCGATTAGCGCGATATAACGCGGCAAGTGTTGGTCGAGTTTATCGACCAACCAGCATATGAAACCTGCAATGAACGGAATGAGGATCAGAGCCGGCAAAATAATATTGTTTGGAGCTTCCATTTTATTTCCCCACGACCTGAATCACGATCAAGATCATCAGTAGGACAACGACACCGAGCCCCATACTAGATGCATATTCACGCAGTGAACCGGTTTGACGTGAACTTGTAAAGCTGTGACCACTTTTGACCAGTGCAGGAAGTACCAGCCATAAGCCATCAATTGGATCACGACCGAACAGTTTAGCGAACAGCAAATATGGCTTGACGAAAATCAGGTCATAAAGCTTGTCGAAACCTAATGCATTACGGCAGATATTGACCAGACCCGCACCCACAGAAGTGGCAGCAAAACGTTTGACTGCATTGTAAGCAAAAGCGAACAGCACCACACCGACCACAAGACCCGTCAATGCAACAGCAATGGCGATGTATTCAGCACCATGTGCACCTGCTTCAAGCGCTTCAGGAATAATGAAGGCTGGAATTTGGGCTGCATCTAGAATGCTCATCACGGGTGCTTTCAGTACGATTGCCAGACCTGTCGAAAGGACAGCAAGAATCGCCAGTGGCGCCCAGTAAGTTGCACCTTTGATTTCATGATAAGGCGTGTTTTCTTTGCCGAAGAATACCACCCAGATTAGACGGAATGTATAAATCGAGGTTAAGAAAGCACCTGCAACACCGACCCAGTACAGCGTGTTATACACTGGTAAACCAGCAATATGACTTTGCGTCCAGACTGCAGCAAGAATTGCGTCTTTTGAGAAGAAACCAATGGTCAGGAATGGAATCGCTGCCAAGGCACCGCCACCAATCGCGAAACATGCAAACAGGAATTTGTTCTTGTAGAACAAACCGCCCATCTTGAAGATGTTTTGTTCGTGATGGTAAGCCAAAATTACCGCACCAGACGACAAGAACAAGAGTGCCTTGAAGAATGCGTGAGTCAGCATGTGGAATAGACCCGCCTGGTATGCTTCAGCACCTACTGCCATAAACATATAACCGAGCTGACTCATGGTTGAGTAAGCCAGAATACGTTTGATGTCGGTCTGAACCAATGCAGCAAAACCAGCCACAAGCAAGGTCACCGCACCTGTGATCGAAATAAACACCATCACTTCTGGCGCAAGTTCAAAGACTGCAAACAGACGGCAGCACAGGTAAACACCCGCCGTTACCATGGTTGCAGCATGGATCAATGCAGAAACAGGTGTTGGACCTGCCATTGCATCGGCCAACCATGTTTGTAATGGGATCTGTGCAGATTTACCTGCCGCACCCAAGAACAATAACAATGCTGTCCAGATGGTCAGCGAAGAACTTTGCGTCATTACAGTCGCTGCATTTTCAACGATGTACTGAATGTTCAAAGTACCGAATTGCTGGAAGATCAGGAACATGGCAATCAGCAGGAATACGTCACCGATACGGGTAACAGTAAACGCCTTGATTGCCGCCAGACCATTTGCAGGGTTCTGGTAGTAATAACCAATCAGCAGGTATGAACACAGACCTACACCTTCCCAACCTAAGAACAATAACGCCAAGTTATCGCCAAGCACGAGAAGCAACATGCTTGCAACGAACAGGTTGAAGTAAGAGAAGAAACGTGCAAAGTCTTCTTCACCGCGCATGTACCATGAAGCAAAGATGTGAATTAAGAAACCCACACCTGTCACCATGCCCAGCATCAGTAAAGACAAACCGTCGAGCTGCAAGCTGATGCCCGGTGCAAAACCACCGACATTGAACCAGGTCCACAGGTGCTGAACATAGAGTTCTTTACCATTGTTAACAAAGTCCAGACCTGCAATCAGTGCAAACAGTGCCGATAAACCAACTGCACCGACACCAATTATCGCTGCAACATTTTCAGGAAGCTTGTTGCGCCCCGCCGCTAACAGGACAAAACCAATGAGCGGAAATAAAATTGTTAGATATAAATAACTCATCCGCGCATCTCACTAGCAGCATCCACATCCAGGTGATGGAAGCGATGATAGAACTGAAGGACGATCGCGAGACCAATACAAGCCTCTGCCGCAGCAAGCGTCAGGATCAGGATGAACATGATCTGACCATCTGGCTGTGCCCATGCACTGCCCGCCAGGACGAACGCCAAAGCAGCAGCGTTCATCATGATTTCAAGGCTCATTAAAATAAATAGTAGGTTGCGTCGCACCATTACACCGTAAAAACCCAGTGCAAAGAGAATAGATGCAACGATCAAACCATGCTCTAAAGGGATGTTGCCCATTATTCTTTTTCCTCTTCTGCATCTGGCTCACGTTTACCCAAATGGAATGCAGCTACTAATGCAGCAAGCAATAACATCGCGGCAACTTCAACCAACAACAAGTACTGCGTAAAGAGTGCTTGACCCACGGCTTTCGGGCCCACCATTTCCACACCCATTACCAGTGAAGGCTGTGCGTAATCAGAGTTTAATACCCATACCAGTACCAGACCGATCAGGAAGCTCATCAGCGCCGGATAAGCCCACGCCGATGAAGTTAACCATTTACGTTCTTGTTCAACGGTTTGTTCACCCAGATTCAGCATCATCACCACGAACACGAACAACACCATGATCGCGCCAGCATAGACAATAATTTCGAGGGCAGCCGCGAACGGCGCACCAACGATCATGAACATGCCTGCAACAGCAAGCAAGGATACAATCAGGCTTAATAAAGCATGTACCGGATTCGCGTTAGTCACCACGCGAACCGTAGAGACAATGGCCACAAGGGCCATTAAATAAAATGGCCACATCATGGTAATAGACTCCGTACATCAACAGGTGCACTTTCACGCTGTGCTTGACCTTTGTCCTTGCCTGCAACTGCCATACCGGTGACACGGTAGAAGTTATAGTCAGGATATTTACCAGGACCAGAAATCAGCAAGTGTTCTTTTTCATAGACCAGGTCTTGACGAACATATTCACCGAGTTCGAAATCCGGGGTCATTTGAATGGCTGTGGTTGGACAGGCTTCTTCACACATACCGCAGAAAATACAACGTGAGAAGTTGATACGGAAAAACTCCGGATACCAGCGACCATCTTCACGTTCTGCTTTTTGTAATGAGATACAGCCTACCGGACAGGCAACCGCACACAGGTTACATGCGACACAACGCTCTTCGCCATCAGGGTCACGCGTTAATACAATACGACCACGGAAACGTGGTGGCACGATTTCTTCGGCCGGCACTTCTGGATATAAAATCGTGTCACGTTTACGCGTTACATGGCTAAACACCATCCAAAGCGAACGAACAATCGATCCAAATCCAGCTAGAAATTTAAACATTTTGTTCTCCCTGCCCTTACCACAAGATCACGGCACCAGTCACCAACAGGTTGACTAGAGCTAATGGCAAGCAAATTTTCCAACCAAAATTCATTACCTGGTCATAACGTGGACGCATTAATGAACCACGTGCCAACACGAACATCATTACAAAGAATGCTGTTTTGATAATGAACCAGAATGCTGCTGGAAGGAACGGAATTTCAAGGTTGAATGGCGCGAGCCAGCCACCGAAGAATAACGTCACGATTAAAGCAGAGATTAGTACTACGTTGACGTATTCCGCAACGAAGAACATCCCCCACTTCATACCGCCGTATTCGACATGATAACCTTCAGCCAGTTCTTGTTCTGCTTCTGGTTGGTCAAATGGATGACGATGCGTCACCGCAACACCCGCAACCACGAAGATCAGGAAGCCAAGGAACTGAGGCACCACGAACCAGACATCACGTTGTGCTTCAACGATTTCACGCATGTTGAATGAGCCGGCAATTGCCACCACACCCATCAGCGAGATCCCCAGGAACACTTCATAAGAAATGGTCTGAGCCGCAGAACGTAAACCACCGAGTAAGGCGTATTTGTTGTTGGATGACCAGCCACCGAACAGTACTGCATAGACTGCAATACCTGCCATTGCCATAAAGAACAACAGGCCGATGCTCATGTCTGCCACACCTAGATAAGGTGAAACAGGAATAACCATGAACGACAGCACCGCAGTTGCCATCGCAACTGCTGGCGCCATACGAAAAGTCAGTTTGTCAGCAAATTTTGGTGTCCAGTCTTCCTTGAACATGATTTTCAGCATGTCGGCAACAATCTGGAACATACCGCCCGGACCGACACGGTTCGGACCGTAACGGTCTTGCCACAAGCCGAGTAAACGGCGTTCAATAAAAGACATCAACGCAGCGATCAGTACTACAACCAGCAAGATCACAATCGCTTGAATGACTGAATAGGCAATTGGCCAGTTTTCAGCCCACAGCGGCGTTTGACGGATTAATTCTTGTTCCATGAATTACACTCCTACCGCGACTGAAACAGGCTCTGCAAGAGATACCGTCGGTGCCAGACCGATTGGGTAGCCAATATAACCTGTCGGTAAATATTCAATCACTTGAACTGGAAGAACGATTGACGTCTCACCTGCTTTCACCGTGATTGTCTGACCATCTTGAACATTTAAGCGTGCTGCATCCTGCTCACCCACTGCAAATACCGCTTCAGGAATACGTGTTTCCATTGCTGGTGTTTTTACGGTGAATTCACCTGAACCAAAAATATGGTGCATTGGAACTAGGCGGAAGCTTTCAGCATTAACCAAAACAGGTGCCGGTGCAACAAAGGTACGTGCCGGAAGTTTTGCCAAACGGTCGAATAAACGAACGCCTGAATCACCACCTTTCAAATGACCACCGACATTGTCCTGGAATTTGTTCCAGGCTTGCGGCGAGTTCCAGCCGGCAGACCATGCAAATGGTACCAGTGCTGAAGGTGTTTGAGTTCCGACATAACCTTCCATCGAGAAGGTTAATGCAGAGTCTTTGTCCACTGGCTGTTTTGGCTCATGGACAGACAATGGCGCGCGCATCGAAGTACGACCTGAGTAACGACGTGGTTCACGTGCTACTTTAAGACCATGGACACGGAAGCCCGCATCTGGTGCTACATCCAAAATACCGTCTAAAGCAGGTACATTTTTCGCAACTGACTCGATCACATCATCCAGCAACGTCCAAGAAATCGCTTTGCCTTTCACGCCTGTTTCCAGAGCGTGTAACCAGCGCCAAGATTCTTTGATTGCCAATTCAGGATTGTAGTAGCTCGGGTCATACACTTGGTAGAAACGTTGTGCACGGCCTTCTTGCGATACCACCGTACCATCACCTTCAGCAAAGCTTGCAGCAGAAAGCACGATGTCGGCTTTTTTCACTGTTTCAGTTTCAGAGTGATCTAAAACAATCACGTCTTTGCCTGAAAGTGCAGCATCCACTTGTGCAGCAGGTAGACGACGATACAGATCGTTTTCAACCACGATCACTGCATCATAATCTTGTGCAAAGGCTTGCTCTAAGCTTTGACCACCGAAGATTGCCATACCCATCGAGTTCACTTCAGGAACTGTCAAGGTCAAGCCTGCATTACCCAGATTTTGTGCAACTTGTGCAGCAGCTTCCATGATTGATGCATCTTGTAAGCTGGTACCCGAGATGATCAATGGTTTTTTCGCAGCTTTTAAGGTGTCGGCAATCGTTTGTGCAAATGCTTTCGCATCGTCATCTAAACCGAGAATTACTTCACCCTTCACGCCCGCAGCAACAGCAAAACCTAAACGCGCGATGTCGTTTGGAGAAGCAACCACTTCGCCTTCCGCTACGTCAGACAAACGGGTTTGTGTCGCAGCCAGGATGTAAATCGGAGATTTCGCATCTTGAGCAATACGTTGTACCGGCTCAGCCAGCCATTCCTGGGTACGACGTTCCGCTGCCATCTCTTTGCCTTTATTTTTCGCAGCTTGGCGAACAGATAAAGCCATACGAGGCGCAGTTTGGGTTAAATCTTCACCTAAGATCAGAACTGCATCATAGCTTTCAATTTCACGCATATTCGGGTTGTAAACACCCTCGGTTTGCATGATTGAAGCTGCAAGTTCAACCAGATTTTGCTCTTTTTGAGATAAACCTGTTGAGAAGTTCTCTTGACCCACCAACTCACGCAGCGCGAAGTTTGATTCAAGTGATGCACGCGGTGAACCAATCCCCAAAACTTTTTTGTCCTGGATATTTGCAATGATCGTATCAAGTGCTGCATCTACTGAAACAGTTTCTACAGTCGCACCTTTACGGAATTGTGGCTGACGCGGACGGTCTTCGCGGTTCACATAACCTGTACCGAAACGGCCTTTATCGCATAGGAAGTATTGGTTAACTTCACCATTGAAACGGTTTTCGACACGGCGAAGTTCACCATAACGCTCACCCGGAGAGATGTTACAACCTGAAGAACAGCCTTGGCATACGCTTGGCGCATATTGCATGTCCCATTTACGGTTATAACGTGCCGAATGAGTTTTATCGGTAAATACACCTGTTGGACAAACTTCAGTCAGGTTACCCGAGAATTCAGATTCTAAAGTGCCTGATTCCGGACGACCGAAATACACACGTGATGCGTTGGCATACACGCCGAAGTCCGTACCACCTGCATAGTCTTTGTAATAACGCACACAACGGTAACAGGCGATACAACGGTTCATTTCGTGAGAAATGAATGAGCCAAGCTCTTGGTTGTAATGGGTACGTTTGGTGAAACGGTAGCGACGACGGTCATGCTGCGTCATTACGGTCATATCTTGTAAATGACAGTGACCACCCTCTTCACAGACCGGACAGTCGTGCGGGTGGTTGGTCATCAAGAATTCAACAATCGAAGCACGGAAATCTTTTGCTTCTTTGTCTTCAATCGAAATGTAGGTATTGTCAGATGCAGGCGTCATACATGACATGACCAAACGACCACGGGTATCTTCCGGATTCGCGTATTGAGTCACGGCACATTGACGGCAAGAACCGACAGAACCTAAGGACGGATGCCAACAAAAGTATGGGATATCAATGCCAAGACTCAAACATGCTTGTAGCAAGTTTTCCGAGCCGTTGACTTCATACGATTTGCCATCGACATGAATTGTAGCCATAGTCGAATTCCTTAAGCTTGTTCTACGGAGCTAACTTGAGCAGCGGCATTCACCACCTTCGCTTCAAATTCGCCACGGAAATGTTTGAGTGCGCCCATGAGCGGTTCCATTGCACCCGGTGCGTGGGCACAGAAAGTCTTACCGATCCAAAGCTTACGCGTTAACTCTTGTAAGTGATCGATATCTTCCTGTTTACCTGTGCCATTTTCCAGCGCTTTTAACGCTTTCACTGCCCAAGGCAAGCCATCACGGCAAGGGGTACAGAAACCACATGATTCGCGTGCAAAGAATTCTTCTAGGTTACGTGTTGCTGAAACCATACATTGGGTTTCATCAACCACCATGAGCAGACATGTTCCCAAACGAGAACCTGCTTTCATGATGCTTTCCGCATCCATCGGAAGATCGATATGCTCTGCCGCCAGGAAGTCCGTTGATGCACCACCCGGTAACCATGCTTTCAGCTTCAGGCCGTCACGCATACCACCCGCGTGATCTTCAATCACTTCACGCGCAGTCGTACCAAAAGGCAATTCCCATAGACCCGGGAATTTCACTTTACCTGATGCACCGTAGATTTTGGTACCTGGATCTTTCGATTTGCCCGCAGACAAGCCGATATACCATTCAGGGCCACGCAGCATGATGGCGGGTAAGTTGTTGTAGGTCTCTACGTTGTTGACAATCGTAGGACGACCCCAAGCACCTGCAACTTGCGGGAATGGCGGTTTGGTACGCGGGTTGGCACGACGGCCTTCAAGCGAGTTAATCAATGCAGTTTCTTCACCACAGATATAACGACCTGCACCGGTATGCACGTGTAACTCGAAGTTCCAGCCGGTACCCAGGATGTTATCCCCTAAGTAACCTTTGGCTCGAACTTGCTCAAGCGCTTCATTTAAGTACTGAGCCGCTTCGATGTACTCGCCACGGATAAAGATATAACCATGGGTTGCTTCAAGCGTATAACCCGCGATCAGCATCCCTTCGATCAGTTGATGTGGAAGATCTTCCATCAACAAACGGTCTTTGAAGGTACCTGGTTCCATCTCATCGGCATTACAAATCAGGTAACGTGGACCTGAATTGTCATTTGGCGCCATTAGTGACCATTTGATGCCTGCCGGGAAGCCTGCGCCACCACGACCTTTAACAGTCGCTGCCTTCACCACGTCCAATACATCTTTAGGCGACATCGACAGGGCTTTTTTAAAGCCTGCATAACCTTCGAGCGCTTCGTAATCATCTGCATTACGTACGTTCGCTTGTTTGCTTAAACGCCATGTGAGTGGATGCGTTTCCGGGTTACCGTCGCCATAAATTGGTTTTGGTTCAGTATTCATACATACTTCTCCAACAGCTGTTTCACCGAAGTCACTTCAACCAGACCGTGCGTGTCTTCATCAATCATTAAGGTTGGACCTTTGTCACAGTTGCCCAGGCAGCAAATTGGCAGCAAGGTAAAACGACCATCTGCAGTCGTTTGACCAAACTGAATGCCTAATTCGCGCTGGAATGCTTCTGCCAAAGTTTCCGCACCCATCAAGAAGCACGCAATCGAATCACATAACAAAATTACGTGACGACCGACCGGCTGACGGTAAATACGGTTATAGAAGGTTGCCACACCTTCCAGATCTGCAACGCTCATGCTCAGCATTTGCGCGATGGCATTCATTTGCGCATCATCTACCCAGCCATTACGGCGTTGTACACACTTTAGCGCGTCCAGACATGCCGCACGTGGGTATGGATAGTGCCCCATGTGATGTTCGATATCGTGAATTTCGTCCGCAGTCAAAATTCCTTCAACGTTCACACGTGGCTTTTTATCAGTCAAAATCATCATAATGCGTTTACCCCTTAGCGATCCACGTCAGCCATTACGACGTCAATGGTCGCTAAATAAATGATTAAGTCAGACATGAGGCTGCCGTTAATCACAGAAGGCATTTGCTGTAAATGCGTGAAGGTTGGTGTACGAATACGGGTACGGTAACTCATGGTTGACTTGTCTGAAGTCAAGTAGTAGTTCGACGCACCTTTCACCACTTCCGCCATCACAGATGCTTCACCTGCCGGCATTACAGGACCCCAAGATACGCTTAAGAAGTGCGTAATCAAGGTTTCAATATCTTGTAATGTCTTGTCTTTTGGTGGTGGAACAGCCAGTGGATGGTCTGCTTTGTACGCACCAGACGGCATGTTGTCTAGACATTGCTTGACGATTTTCAGTGATTCTTCGATTTCACGGAAGTGAACCATGACACGTGCATAAGCATCGCCTTCGTACTCTAAAGGAACTTCGAAATCGTAATTTTCGTAGCCGCTATACGGACGATATTTACGAACGTCAAAGTCAATACCTGTTGCACGAAGACCAGTACCGGTTACACCCCAAGCCAATGCAGATTTAGCGTCATATTGCGCTACACCTTGTGTACGACCCATGAATACAGAGTTGCGTAATGCAGCTGTGTAGTATTCATTCATACGCTTCGGCATCCAGTCGAGGATTTCGCGAATGAGGTGCTGCCAGTTGTTTGGAAGGTCGTGCGCAGTACCGCCAATACGGAACCAAGCTGGGTGCATACGGTAACCCGTGATCGCTTCAATCGCGTCATAAATCTTTTGACGGTCAGCGAACATATAGAATACTGGGGTCATACCGCCGGCATCCTGAATTGCAGTACCAATAAACAACAAGTGGTTATTGATACGGAACAATTCCGACATCATCACGCGGATACATTGCGCACGGTCCGGTACAGTAATGCCCGCCATTTGCTCCACGCCCATCACATAAGGCATGTTTTGTGCACAACCACCCAAGTAGTCGACACGGTCTGTATACGGAATGAATGAATGCCAGGTTTGACGTTCAGCCATCTTTTCCACACCACGGTGGTGATAACCGATATCAGGCACACAGTCTTTCACTTCTTCGCCGTCCAGCTGCAAAATTACACGGAATGCACCGTGCGCAGATGGATGGTTAGGCCCCAAGTTCAGGAACATGAAGTCTTCATCGGCATTACCGCGCTTCATACCCCAATCTTCAGGCACGAAACGCAGATGTTCCTGTTCGTAGTCCTGCTTGGCCTTGTCTTGTAAATACGGGGTATATTCAGTCGCACGTGCAGAATATTCTTTACGTAGCGGATGACCTTCCCAATAGGTTGGCAACAAGATACGACGGAGCATTGGATGCCCTTCGAAATTGATCCCAAACATATCGTAAGCTTCACGTTCGTACCAGTTGGCATTTGGCCAGATGTTGGTTGCCGTCGGAAGATTCAGATCACTTTCAGCTAAGGCAACCTTAATACGAATGTCAGTATTACGCTCGAGCGACAACAAGTGGTAGAACACTGTGAAGTCAGACGCAGGTAAACCGTCGCGGTGCGTACGCAGACGCTCATCTACCGCAGACAAGTCGAACAACATCACGTAAGGACGTGATACTGTACGCAAGAACATTAAAACTTCTTGTACACGTGCGCGCTCAACCCAGACTGTCGGGAAATCCTCGAAAGTCGTTTGCACATAGAAGTTCTCACCAAATTTGGTTTTGAGTTCTTCAATGATGGCAAATGCTGGGCGTGAATCAACTGGTGTTGATTCTGGCATAGCAATGTCAGTTTCAGCCATTGGCTTGGCTTCCTATTTAATACAAATTCAGTCAACCTAAACGACAATTACACCCATAGCGGGTGCAGCAAAAAAGACCAGTCGTTTAAATTATTTAATTTCATCCATAGAGCGCAAGTTCTTCACAGCAACACGCTGATCTTTCTTACGGTCACGTTCCGGCATCATCTTTGGCTTATACACTGGCTTAAGATCATCACCGATCACCGCAGAAAGCGGACGACGCTCGAGTTGAATCTGGTCTTGCAACAGCATTAATGCCTGAATCAAAGCTTCAGGACGTGGTGGGCAGCCGGGAACATAAACATCGACCGGGATGATTTTATCCACACCTTGTACCACTGAATAAATGTCGTACATCCCACCTGAGTTGGCACATGCCCCCATTGAAATGACCCATTTCGGTTCAAGCATCTGTTCATACAAACGTTGAATGACAGGCGCCATTTTCACAAAGCAGGTACCCGCCACAATCATTAAATCCGCCTGACGCGGTGAAGCACGAATCACCTCGGCACCAAAACGTGACAAGTCATGCACACCGGTTAAGGTCGTCGCATACTCTACATAGCAGCATGATGTACCAAAGTTAAACGGCCAAACTGAGTTTTTACGACCCCAGTTGACTGCTGTATGTACCACATCCTCTAAACGAGTCATGAATACATTCTTATTCACTTCTTCTTCAAGTAACGGATCTTCTACAAGGATACGCTCTTGAAGTGGATATTGATCAGCATCCGGATTCGCACGGGTTAATGTATATTTCATCCCGTCTTACTCCTTATCAGATGATTTAGCCGGTGAGCTTTTCACACGACCAGAGGATTGAGCTGGGATTTGACCTGTAGGGTCGATTACCAATTCTTCAATTGAGTTAAAGCGCGTAATTTCTGCTAGATCCATATTTGGCGAACCAATCTTAGCTTTAATTCCTGCGGCTTTACGTTTGTCTGAAGGTGCCCAGTTGAGTGCGCCTGTGGATAATTCGTAAACCAAACCAACAAGTAAAACTAAAATAAAGATAGCTGCAGTTGCAAAACCAATCCAACCTACTTCACGAACAGAAACCGCCCATGCATATAGATAAAGTGCTTCTAAATCAAACACCACGAAGAAAATTGCAACTAAATAGAACTTTGCAGACAAGCGGATACGAGCCCCACCTGCACCAACAACACCTGACTCAAACTGCTCCTGCTTGGCACGGCCCCATGATTTACCCCCGAGGAGTAATGGGACGGTCAGCATAAAGACGCATAAAAATGTAACGCCGATCACGAAGGCAATAATTGCCCATTCGTATGGAGTAATAGCACTCATGCGGGGATAACTCCTGGCAGGCCTATTTATTAACAAAGAATGTATGTATTGGCCTTCAAATACACCAAACACAAAATTAATCCCGCCAATTGTACCTGATTTTGGATTTCACTTGCTAGTTTATAAGCCTTAGTCTTTGGGATGATTTTTTAGGCATTTCAGCATTTAATTTGCGTTTGATCTCTCAACATCTGATTTAATCGTTTTATTGGATTAAGTTTTAATTTTCTATTAATTTTTCTATAAACAGCATTCCTGAAAAATAAATCCATTTCAGATCATTCTTGCTTGGCCTCTGGCTTAGATATAGCCCCTTTCACGGCCAAAGCAAAGAAAAATCAGACAAAAACTTATTCTATCCATAACTTTCAGCGGATAAAGCTTTTGATTTAATTTGATATTTAACATGATTTTCACATTTTAACTTGGATTAAAGCACTTTAAGCCCAGCCTCACTCAAGGCAAGCAATTGTATCTTTTTGCAACACACCCAACAGACTGATTCAGAATATGTTATTTGTATTTCTAAGCCACATAATGACATTAATAAAGTAACAATAAGGAGTCCTTGCATGTCTCTACGCTTCTCGCATAAGCCGAATTATTTTTTATTTGCCCAGTTACTGGTGCGACATATCCAAGATTATGTTCAGAAACACCCCAATATGAGGCAGGTCGCTTTTGACTTGCGCGATATTCATGCACTGTTTCAAGAGGATCATGCCTCTTCCAGCATTAATCTGGATGGCATCATGAATATTGCCGATGAATACAAAGTCGAAACTTTATCTGGTGATCAGAGGCTGATCCAGCGCTATAGCATTGATGGAAAAAATACCAAGCTAATGATCGACTTCAATCCTGAAGCCCTGCATGGCCTAAAAGAAGGCAAACCATTGATTGAGCCGGATGCCACCATTCAGGAATAAAATTCTTCCCCAATAAAAAAAACGATGCTCAGGCATCGTTTTTTTTATAACTCAAAAGCATTTATATAACATCAAGCTGAATGATCACTGATTTCCTCAGTCTTTTCTGCCAACTTGCGCTTGCTCTTCTTTACATAACGCTGTGCAGGCCAGCTCATGATAAAGCGCGCACCACCCAAGCTCGGACTTTGATCCACATGAATCTTGCCACCAAACCAGTACGCAATCCGGCTGACAATGGATAAACCCAAACCATAGCCACCCGAAGCACGGGTGCGGCTGTCATCCAGCCGGGCAAAGGCTTCAAAGACCCGGGCACGATCCACTTCCGGAATTCCCGGGCCATCATCTTCAACAGAGACATAAGCCTGACCATCCTGATCCAGACCACCACTGATCAGCACCTTATTGTCGCAATAACGTACCGCATTGCCGACCAGATTCTGAATTACGCGATGCAGATAACGGCGTTCTGCCTCAACCACCACATCAGGCATTGAATGTAGCTCAATGATTTTCTGGGTTTTTAATGCTTCAGTTTCCAGAGCTACCTGATTCAGCACTTCAAACAGATTGACCTTTTCAAACTCGATCGAAGGCATGCCCTGTTCTAGCTTGGCATAGGTCATGATCTCGTCAATCAGGGTATTCAGCGCCTCAATATCTTTATCAATCTGTTCGACCTGTTGCAGACGATAATCGTAATCATCTTCATCTGCCATCATTTCCACACCAAAACGAATCCGCGCCACTGGTGTACGAAGTTCATGCGACACCGCACGCATCAATTCACGTTGGGCTTCAATCAGGCGCTGAATATGATCAGACATATTGTTAAAGCTAGAGGCCAGCGTTGCCATTTCGTCACTTCCTTCTACAGGAAGACGCAATGACATATTACCGGTTTTCATTTTGTTTAAGGCATAGCTGACTTCACGCAACTTGCGCTGCATTGGCACCAGCAAACCATACACCCCCAGACTCAGCACAAACAGGCTCAATAAGGTAATACCAGTCGCTAACTGGAATGGCATCCAGTTAAACAATGGCACCGGTCCCATCACCAAGACTTGTGAGGTCGAACCTGGAATTGGCGAAATAATTGAAATGGTGGTGCCACGGATTGAGGCACTATCCCGATACAGGATAATACTGTGATCAAGACGCAAGCGCCCGATCTGCTCGGAATCTAAAGGTAAGCTCTGTACGTTTTCAATCGATACCGGATAAGAAAAATGATCCTGAATAGCGGACAGATATTCTTTTTCCTGACCCGGATAATAGACCAGATAATCCAGAATAAAGACCGGAAGCGCCTTCATCTGGCGCTCGGTAATACTGTCGGCCTTTATATACAGGTAATGATTCGGGTCATCGCGCAGCCCCACCACAATATAGGCAATGCCGGTTTTGGCATCCCAGCGCACCACGGCTTTACGATCTGCAATACGGCGACCTTCAGCACGGGTGATATCCACCTTGCTGGCTTCTACATAGTGAATTGGCAATTCCAGCAAATCAGAAGCATCGGAAACCCAATCCATCTTTTGCTGAAGATTTGGCTGGCGCGCGACCCCCTCACTGATGATATAGGCCATACCATCAGTCAGAGACTCACGATATTCTTGCGCACGCTGATAGTTGATAATCTGTACCAACAGATAGCCGAACACAGCCACCAACACGACAAGGATGACGAGTCCTGCGTATATACGCAAAAATATACTGTGTTTAAACACCTATAGTTTATCCCGCTCGTTCAAGCAACAACGTACATTTGCTTAAATACCATTAGTTTCTTTAACGAATAGATAACCTTTACTACGCACGGTTTTAATACGCTTCGGATTCTCTGGATCGTCACCAATTTTTGGACGGATACGCGAAATACGCACATCGATTGAACGATCCTGACCATCATATTCGATGCCACGTAAACGCTCGAAAATATCTTCGCGGGAAAGAATACGGCCAGCATTTGATGCAAGCAACCACAACAGGTCATATTCCGCACTGGTAAAATCAACCAGATCACCATTTAAAGTGACTGAACGACCACCATTGTCGATGACCAGATCATCAAATTCGATACGCTGTGCCACTTCATCTTCAGGCACCTTGTCCGTACGACGCAGTAATGCACGAATACGTGCCAGCAATACACGTGGTTGTACCGGTTTAGCGACATAGTCATCGGCACCCATTTCCAGACCCAAGACCTGATCCATGTCCTCAGTACGCGCAGTCAACATCAAGATCGGTTGATGATAATGCGGGCGCACTTCACGACAAATGGTCAAACCATCCGCTCCTGGTAACATCACATCCAGCACCACCATATCTGGCTGCTCAGCGATAATCCGGCGAATGGCACGGTTACCATCCGGCTCCACCCCAACCTCAAGTCCATTACGAATGAGGTATTCTTGCGTTAAACGAGCAAGACGCTCATCATCTTCAACAATTAAAATCTTGGGTAACTTTTCTTCTTGGCTCATGTATTGCCCCTTATTTGGTGGATCTACGCTATAGGCGTATCCTTTTGAAATCCAATAGATACGTTTTTAATATGCTTGCAATATACACACGTTTACATTGTAAACAAGATAGCGTTCACCAAACTGATACATCAAGATAGCATTTTGTAATATTTTATCGTGCATTTTTTGGGCAACTATGCTTGAAACAGTGATTTAGATCTGATTTGTGATTTACACAACTATTACATGAACAAAATATGACTGCTTGATTCAGCACTTTTTAGTTATCCACAATGTTATCTATAAGCACTTTCTCGGGACTTTGTTATGCTATGCCTTGCCTGATAAGGCTTATACAAAAATCAATAAAAATAGCGATATTTTTACAAGGATTAAAGCAAAACTTAAGAAAAATATTTAGCTAAATGTCAATATTGATCTACCCTAAATTTTCCCGTATCTTGTGTTCAATTAATTTTAAAACCACTAGGTCTTGTGTTTATTCCTCAAACACTGTGCATGAAACTTGCCCAGTTCAAACGGTCCATAAACATAAAAATAGATGACAATGGAGCTATGCTAACATGAGCGTAATCACTTCAACTCCTGGTCAACTTCAGGTGATTAAACGCACCGGTGATGTTGCCGCTTTTGATGCAGAAAAAATTTCTGTCGCAATTGGTAAAGCGTTTTTGGCGGTTGAAGGCCAGCAAAGCGCTGACTCGAGCCGGATCCATGATCGTATCGAGCAACTGACGGAAATGGTACTAAATACCTTTAAACGCCGTTTACCTTCTGGCGGAACGATTCATATCGAAGAAATTCAAGACCAAGTTGAACTTGCGCTAATGCGTACGGGCGAACAGAAAGTTGCACGCTCTTATGTCATTTACCGTGAACAACGTTCTGAAGCACGTAAACAGTTAGGTGCACACCATCACCCGACCCTGCAAATTACCGATGCTGAAGGCCAACTTAAGCCACTTGATTTAAGTGCTTTAACTGCGCATGTTACTAAAGCAGCAGAAGGCCTTGAAGGAATTGATGTACAAGCCATTGTCGATGAGACCGTGAAAAACCTGTACAACGGTGTAAAAGAGTCTGACATCTCCACCACCATGATGATGGCGACCCGTACCCGGATCGAGCAAGAGCCGAACTACACCTATGTGACCGCACGTTTGTTGCGTGATGATCTGGTGGCGACTGGTTTGAAATTCCTGGGTCTGCCTACGGATACGCATGAAGGTGAAGCACTTGAAACTTTCCTGAAAAAAGGAATTGAGCTTGAGCTTATTTCACCAGAACTGCTTAACTTTGATCTGGCGAAACTGGCAGCGGCGATTCAACCAGAACGCTCAAACCAGTTTACCTACCTAGGTCTACAGACTTTATTTGACCGCTACTTCATCCATTCCGATGGCGTACGTTTCGAATTGCCGCAATTGTTCTTTATGCGTGTATCTATGGGCTTGTCGCTCAATGAAGAAAACCGTGAAGAACGTGCCATCGAGTTCTATAACTTGTTGTCTAGCTTCGACTATATGGCATCGACGCCTACCCTGTTTAACTCAGGTACGCTTCGTCCACAATTGTCGAGCTGCTACTTAACCACCATTGATGATGACCTGTATGATATTTATGGCGCAATACGTGATAACGCCATGCTGTCTAAATGGGCAGGCGGTTTGGGTAACGACTGGACACCAGTGCGTGCTTTAAACTCTTACATCAAAGGCACCAATGGTAAGTCGCAAGGTGTAGTTCCATTCCTTAAAGTCGCGAACGATACGGCTGTTGCGGTCAACCAAGGTGGCAAGCGTAAAGGTGCAGTTTGTGCATATCTTGAAACCTGGCACCTGGACATTGAAGAATTCCTGGAACTTCGTAAAAACACCGGTGATGACCGTCGTCGTACCCACGACATGAACACAGCGAACTGGGTTCCTGACCTGTTCATGCAACGTGTATTTGAAGATGCGGAATGGACATTGTTCACACCTTCTGAAACCCCAGATCTACATGATTTGACCGGTGCAGAATTCGCTGAGCGTTATGCTTACTACGAAGGTATTGCCAAAGAAACAAACATGCTGCACAAGAAAATCCGTGCAAAAGATTTGTGGCGCAAAATGCTGTCGATGTTGTTTGAAACTGGTCACCCATGGATCACCTTCAAAGACGTATGTAACTTACGTTCACCACAGCAACACGTTGGTGTAGTGCATTCTTCTAACTTGTGTACCGAAATTACGTTGAACACCAGCAAAGAAGAAATCGCGGTATGTAACTTAGGTTCGATCAACCTGGTTCAACACGTGCAAGGCGGTGTACTGGATCGCGAAAAACTGGCACGTACAGTAAAAACGGCTGTGCGTATGCTCGACAACGTGATTGACATCAACTACTACGCTGTTCCACAAGCACGTAATTCAAACCTGAAACATCGTCCAGTCGGTATGGGTATCATGGGCTTCCAGGATGCTTTATACGAAATGAATCTGGCCTATGGTTCTGACGCGGCGGTTGAGTTTGCTGATGAATCAATGGAAGTGATTTCGTACTACGCGATTTCAACGTCAAGTGACCTTGCTGTTGAACGTGGTACCTATGAGACATTTAAAGGTTCATTGTGGGATCAGGGTATTTTACCAATCGACTCACTGGATCTGGTTGCGAAAACACGTCCTGAACGTATGTTCGAAGTAGACCGCACTCAACGTTTGGATTGGGACACTTTACGTGCCAAAGTTCAAAAAGACGGTATGCGTAACTCAAACGTGATGGCAATTGCTCCGACTGCAACGATTTCTAACATTTGTGGCGTGTCTCAATCCATTGAGCCTACTTTCCAGAACTTGTATGTGAAATCGAATCTGTCTGGCGAGTTCACCGTGATTAACCCGTACCTGGTACGTGCGTTGAAAGAACGTGACCTTTGGGATGCAGTAATGGTCAACGACCTGAAACATTTCGAAGGCTCTGTACAGAAGATTTCCCGTATTCCTGAAGAGCTTAAAGCCATCTTCGCGACTGCATTTGAAGTAGATACACGTTGGATCGTAGATGCTGCATCACGCCGTCAAAAATGGATCGATCAGGCTCAATCTCTGAACCTTTACATCGCTGGTGCAAATGGTAAAAAACTGGACATCACTTACAAAATGGCTTGGTTACGTGGTCTTAAGACGACTTATTACCTACGTGCATTGGGTGCAACTTCTGCTGAAAAATCGACTATTAATACTGGCGCCTTGAATGCGGTTAAAGCAACCACCGTTGCTGCTCCTGCTGCGGCAGTTGCTCCGGTGGTTGAAGCGAAAAAATCTGAAGTTCCTGCAGAGGAAGATGGTTTTGCGCAAGCAGCACCAGTGCCAATGGCATGTTCGATTGACAACCCTGATTGTGAGGCTTGTCAGTAATTGGCGAGTTTCTAGAATCCCCCTAAATCCCCCTTTTACAAAGGGGAACTTCCAGAAATCAAAATAGGTGGATGGAAGCCCCCTCCTTTATTAAAGGAGGGGTTTGGGGAGGATTTAGAATTTAATACAAATAAGGAAACCTCAATGCCCCATATGACCCACAACTACATGTTAGGACTTGCGGCATTGCTGATTTCCTTTGGCATTACTTTTTATTTACCAATTGCTTATTTCTGGCTCAAAGTTCGCCAGCAGCGTAAACAAAATAAGTAGTTTTCTTTAGACGAATTACTTCTTTTGATTATGTAGCAATACAAAATCAAATCTAGATTGAAGGTTACGAAAGATAAAAAGTAATTAGAAATTTAGAAAAGATTTGAGAAAAATGTTGGGGATATTGCAGTATCCCCTCCATCAATCTCAGATAACCGAGAACACGGTTGACTGATAACTTTCAGCAAAGAAAGTAACGAAATCTTCGTTCACTTTGAGTTTTGAGTCAACTGTTAATTCTCATTTTTAATCTAAAACATTGTTTTTAGGAGCTTTAAAAATGCAATGCAATTTACAGTCTTACTTATCCAAAGTTAAAGGAGTTTTCAATGCACTACATGTGTTTAAGTTACGATCTACACAATAAACCACGCTCAAACTATTCCAAGATTTATCAAGCTCTTGGAAAATATGAGCATGAAAGATTACAGAAATCGATTTGGTTGCTACATACAACAAAATCGAGTGATGAAATCATGAAAGATTTTAGGCATTGTGTCGATCAGAGAGACAGACTAGCTGTTTTTCCAATTGACCAAAATTTGTTAAACATTTTAAAGGAATAGGAACCCCCGCCCATTTCATTAATATATGAAATGGTTTTGAAACAGAGACAGGTTTATAATCTTGTCTCTATTTCAAATGGGGTTCACCTTTTTATACTTAAGGAGAATCCCATGTCTATCCTAAGTTGGGACGATTTCGAAGATGATTCGCAAAAACCGGCTGCTCCTGAACAGCAGCCTGCGCCCGTCGAGCCGCAAAAAGCGACTAATTCACAGATGGTATCTGATGCAGGCAACGCATCGCCGGATGTGGCAGCTGCACAACCCCTTAGAGCCACTCAAAACCGAGGATCAAATCCAACCGATTCGCTGGCAAGAGCATCTGCTTCCCTAGAACAACTTGATGTTGCTCCAGGTCTGGAAGAGCTTGAAATGGGTGCACAGCGTGTACAGGTTGACGACAAGGCGATGATCAACTGTCGTGCCGACTTGAACCAGCTGGTACCATTCAAATACGAATGGGCTTGGCAGAAGTATCTTGATGGATGTGCAAACCACTGGATGCCGCAAGAAGTCAACATGAACCATGACATCGCACTTTGGAAATCTGAAAACGGCCTGACTGAAGATGAACGTACCATTGTCATGCGTTCACTCGGTTTTTTCTCGACTGCCGATTCACTGGTTGCAAACAACCTGGTATTGGCGATTTACCGTCACATTACCAACCCTGAATGCCGTCAATACATCTTGCGTCAGGCATTTGAAGAAGCGATTCATACACACGCTTACCAGTATTGTATCGAATCGCTCGGTATGGATGAAGGCGAAGTCTTCAACATGTACCGCGAAGTTCCGTCAGTGGCACGTAAAGCAGCGTGGGGTCTGAAATATACCCAGTCTTTAAGTGATCCTACTTTCAAAACCGGTACACCTGAAAATGATCAAATCCTGCTGCGCAACCTGATCGCATTCTACTGTGTACTTGAAGGGATTTTCTTCTACTGCGGTTTCAGCCAGATCCTGTCGATGGGCCGGCGTAACAAGATGAATGGTGTTGCCGAGCAATTCCAGTACATTTTGCGTGATGAATCCATGCACCTGAACTTCGGTATTGATATGATTAACCAGATCAAGATCGAAAACCCAGGTTTATGGACCACTGAATTCCAGGAAGAAATCATCCAGATGATTCTTGAAGGTACGATGCTGGAAATCGAATATGCTCGTGACACCATGCCACGCGGTGTACTTGGCATGAATGCTGGCATGATGGAAGAATACCTGAAGTTCATTGCTAACCGTCGTCTGGCGCAGTTAGGCTTGCCTGAACAGTTCGCTGGTGTGAACAACCCGTTCCAGTGGATGTCAGAAATGATGGACTTGCGTAAAGAGAAGAATTTCTTCGAAACACGTGTTACGGACTATCAGACTGGCGGTGCGTTAAGCTGGTAATTGGAAATATCACATAATATATAAAGTATTATGAATAAAAAAACCGCCATTCGTGGCGGTTTTTTTATCGACTGAATTTAATGATCATTCATCCTCTTCTTTTCATTGTTTGCATTAAAACTCCTTCGTCACACTCAACCCCGCACTCCAATTTCGCCCTTCTGCCGGTTCAAAAAAACGGCCATTGCTTTCATTCACGATTACTGAACCTGAATAATCTGTATCAAACACATTATCGACACGTGCAAAAGTATTCACCGCCCAATCCTGCATTTTCCAGTGATAACCAACATTCGCTGCAGTCACGACATAACTTGGAGCAGCATCAGAATTTAAATCATTCACATACATTTTGTCGCTATAACGAAGGTCGAGTCCTGCCTGTAGCCCCTGATCAGGCTTCCAACCCAGACATAAAAATGCCTGATTTTTAGCAATCCCTGGAATATAGTTCCCTTCTGCAATCGCAGCAATTGCCCCAATCGCAGGAATATCTGCATCAAAAGTCGCATCAATATAGCTATAACTGACTTGTGTGGTTAGGTCACGCCACAGCTGTTTGTTCCAGGAAAGTTCCACCCCTTTTCTGAAGGTTTTATCGGCATTACGGAAGGTTGAACGTCCACCATCACTACCGGCAGAGACAATGTCATTTTCAGTTTGGGTCTGGAAAGCGGCTACAGTAAAGTCACCGAAGCGATTAGCGGACTTTAAGCCAATTTCATAAGTTTCACTTTCTGCTGCCTTTAAACTAAAGCTACGGTTTTCGGCAGTATTTGCAGGATAGGACATTTCGGTAAAGGTTGGCGTTTCAAAACCTTGCGCATAACTGGCATAGGCCATCAATTCGGGTAAGGGCTGCCAGCTTAAAGCTAAAGAGGGCAATAACTTTTGATAATCGGTTTTACCGGAATTATCGCCATTGGACAGGAATTTATCTTTAGATTTAAAATGCACATTGCTATAACGCAAACCAGCATCGAATGTCCCGTTTGGCAAGAATGCATAGGATGCTTGTAAATAAGGATCAAGATTCCACAAGCGATTGTCTTCATCTCGGCGCAGTTCGCCTTTAACCCCCAAGCGATCACCTAAAAAGTTTTGATAGCCTTTGCGTTCTTCACTCATGGCATCCACAGCGAGACCTGCAATCAGTTGAAGATCAGGAACAATCTCCCTACCCGTCCAGCGCAGATCCGCACCATAAAAATTCCGGTCGAAGTCAATTACACCACCTGCATGATTGATTCCAGCTTGTGCTGTACGGGGAATCGACTGATATTGCGTGACTTCACGCTGTCCCCAATAGGCCATCCCATAGAGTTCATGCTGATCATTGATCGGCTTAGTCCAAGTTAAACCCGTTTGCAACTGTTCGATATCTTTACGTGCATGATATAAACGGACATTCGCAGCGACCTGTTTCGGGTTGGCCTGCCACTGTTCGCGAGTTAAACCACCCGGGTCATCGGCAGCAATTTTCACATAGTTATTGATCCAGTTGATTTTAGAACCATCATCCAGCTCCCAGGTCAGCTTGGCATTGCTTAGAACTTTATGCGCGCCGCTATGCTCCCGGAAACCTCCAGTATCAAAATAGGATGAGCTGATGATATAACCCGGCTCATTGGCATGTTCTGAACCCCCTTGCACAACCAGCTTGGTCTGGCCTTTATGTTGACTGCCGGCAGAATACCCCAGCTCAATCGAGTCAGCACCTTGCCCCTCTCGCGTGGTGGTTAAAATCGTTCCGCCTGAAGAGTTACCATACAGTGAGGAAAAGGCACCACTCAATACTTCGATATGATCCAGACTATTTAAATCAATATTCGAGCTTTGCCCCTGTCCATCCGGCATGCTGGCTGGAATTCCATCCACATATAAACGCACCCCACGCACGCCAAAACTGGAACGCGCACCAAAGCCACGTATCGAAATTTGTAGGTCTTGTGCATAGTTTTCCCGATTATTGAGTTGTAAACCGGGAATGCCTTTTAAAGTTTCCGACAGGTTCACATTCATGCCCTGATTTTGTTCTTGATTGAGATAATACACTGATGCAGGCGTGGTCAACTGCTCCCGGTCGGTACGGGTCGCCTGCACAATAATGGGCGCAAGTTTTTGTACTTCTGTCACCGCATTCTGTGCGTATAGCGTCTGGCTGATACAGGCGATTAAAGCGGATAAGGTGGTTTTTATCGGCAGATGTTGAAGTCGATGCTGCATCATATTCGCTTCCTGATCACAGGATGACTCAGAAAAATAGGTCTGGCTGGAACATATCTATTTATTCTATTCAGTCAGCTGGATCGTCTATGTTCAGTGGATTCGAGTTATCTTTATAAAATCAATACAGAAATTTTAATTTTAAAATGCTGAATAATGTGGTTTAAATATTGAAGTCATGGATCAAAATGCTCTTTGAATTTATGCAATATTGTCCAACATAAATGGTTTCTTTGACATTCTATTGCTTTATAAAGCTAATGATGACTTTATGAAACAAATCAACAGCATTTCTAGCAGACTTTGCCAGAATCTGTTATCTGAATAAAAATGAATCATCAAAAACCGATGCTTCGGGCTTTATGTTGGCGACTGCATCAATCTAAAATGGTTCGGCGAATAAATTGCATCACTTTAAAACAATAATCCAGCTTAATAGACGAGAACAAGCATGAAAGGTTCAATCCTTGATTTTTCTATTCAACACAATACCGGTTTTATCTCGGGGGATGATAATCAGCGCTATAGCTTTAATGGCGCGGACTGGCGTAGTGAGCGTCCACCTTCGCGTGGCGATCGGGTCGATTTTATTGGCAACAGCACAGGTGAAGCCTCTGAGGTGTATCTGGCCTCAGGCAATTCTATTTATATGGGAGAAAAGATTTCCAGTCAGCTGGGTAAATACTCCAATCTGGATCAGGCCGAGGAAAATTACAGCAGCATTGACTGGTTTGTAAAATGTCTGACCAACTATGCAAACTTTTCTGGCCGCGCACGCCGTAAAGAATTTTGGTTCTTTATGCTGTTTTGTGTAATTTTAGGCATTATTGCGGAGGTCATTGATCAAGTCTTAGGCACTCAACCACTGCTCAATGGCCTGCTTAATCTGGCACTTCTTGTCCCAAGCCTGGCCGTTGGCGCTCGTCGTTTGCATGATGTAGGACGCTCTGGCTGGTGGCAATTACTGATGCTGACCGTGATTGGTATTCTGGTGCTGATCTGGTGGTGGGCAACTGAAACCAAGCAACAAAATAATGAATATGGTGCTCCAGCAAAATAACTGAATCTTACAAATCCCGTCTTGATGCGGGATTTGTTTATCGCTTATTTAATGAGTAAATATCAACAAAATCAGACCTTCTCAATGCTGCAAGATCAATTAGTGAAATTTCCAGATGCTGTATGGGTGCAAATCTACAAAGATAAAATGCAGCTGATGAATATGGATGGCACGATTATACATACCCTGCTACCCGATGTGCCTTATGCCCATCCTCGGAGCATTATTGCGGACTTTGATGCCGCCTCAGGAACACTGAAGCAACTTTTACCCTCATCGGCCATGAA
Source organism: Acinetobacter sp. YH12102 (assembly GCF_013419125.1). Classification (NCBI taxonomy): domain Bacteria; kingdom Pseudomonadati; phylum Pseudomonadota; class Gammaproteobacteria; order Moraxellales; family Moraxellaceae; genus Acinetobacter; species Acinetobacter sp. YH12102. The sequence continues at coordinate 45,315 of NZ_VPAS01000011.1, forward strand.
GATGCTATTTGGTTCTATTGCGCTGCTGCAAATTATGGATGTTCCTGAAGATGGTTTAACCGAACTTGAAAAGCGGGCATTACTGGAACTGGGTTATGAAAGTAAGGCACAAAATGTCATCCTGTTTGACCATGCCGGAAATGCCTTGACCAAAGACCGAGCCCCCCCCAACATCAGATGACGATCATCAAAATTTTGCTGGTGATCATTATTATGGTGGTGTTGGCATCAACCTGGTTTTTGACGCTTTAATTCTTTTAGCCCAAATTAAAAAATCCCGCACTGTGCGGGATTTTTTAATCTCAGCAGCTCAGTATGACCTAGCTGCTTTCTGCCTCAGAACCATCACGACCGTTCATAAGACTGTTTCATCTTCACTTAAAATAATTGAGCAACTGGTCAAAGTGGTCTATTTGATATTTGGGTTGTGCCAGCGCTAACTCTTGCTGACTGCCATAGCCATAGCTCACTGCAATCGAGTCAATGCCATTATGACGTGCGCCAAAAATATCGTATTCACGGTCACCGACCATGATGCAGCCTTCGGCCTTTAAATGTTGCTGTTCTAAAATATACTGAATCAGCTCACCTTTATTGGTTCTGTCACCATTGAGTTCGCTGCCATAAATTTCAGTAAAATACTGAGCCAGATCAAAATGCTCTAAAATCTGTTTGGCATAAACCGTCGGTTTTGCCGTAGCGACAAACAAACGATAACCACGGCGTTTCAGTTCTGCCAACGTTTCTGCCACACCCTCGAAAACGTGATTTTCATATAGGCCTTTCACTGCAAAACGTTCGCGATAAGCCATCAACGCCTGCTCAGCCAGAATATGATCGGTCTCGATATTTAAAAGTTTGGCCAGCGAGGCTTTTAAGGGAGGACCGATAATCCAGTCGATATTGATCTCATCGCTAATCGGATGACCCACCTTTTCCAGACCGTAACGCGCAGACGTGGTGATCCCCACTTTAGGATCAGTTAATGTCCCATCCAGATCAATTAAAATATTCTTAATCACAGCCCATCCCCTCTCATCAGCACCGATATAAATTAATATCGAGAGTTCATTCAAATTTGCCTATACTAATGTAATTTTAGTGAATGAAGGACATCATTTTGCGCCCTACCGTACTTTGCTTTTCCGGTTTAGACCCTTCAGGTGGAGCCGGTCTTCAGGCAGATATTGAAGCCATTGGTCAAAGTGGTGCACATGCAGCAATTGCCTGCACAGCCCTCACCATTCAAAATTCACAGCAGGTTTTTGGTTTTGAAGCGACATCTAAAGAGCTGCTGCTGGCTCAGGCCAATGCCGTGGTGAATGACCTGCCAATTCGCTGTATTAAATCTGGCATGTTAGGCACCACAGAGAATATCGCAGCACTGGCGGAGTTTTTGACTGCACATCCGGACTATCTATATGTGCTCGATCCGGTTCTGGTGGCAAATAGTGGCGGTTCATTGGGCAATCAGGCGACACTGGTCAAAGCATTTACCCAACTGATTCCATTGGCTACCCTTCTAACTCCGAATACGGTTGAACTGCGTGCTTTAACAGGTGAAGAAGACCTGCAGCTGGCCACTCAAAAACTATTTGATATGGGTGCACAAGCAGTTCTGGTTAAAGGCGGTCATGAAGATACGCCGGATTATATTCAGAACAGTCTGTATATCGCGGGCGAGTTGATTAATGAGACCCGCTGTCCACGTCTGGAGGGTGAATATCATGGTTCGGGTTGTTCACTGGCCAGCTTCATCGCCGGGCGTCTGGCCATGGGTGATCAACTCAAAACGGCGGTACAGCATGCAGAGACCTGGTTGTTTGGGGTATTAAAAATTGCCGACATCCCTGTTCCGAATGGTCAGAGAATTCCAAAACGCTTTTAAGATGATATTTTTTTAAATTCAAAAGCCTGAATGATTCAGGCTTTTTTATAGCGTTTATTTTTATGCAGGATATGACTATTTAAGGGGAATGACTGTGCTTACATAGGTCGGCAAATCCCAGGCACCGCCAGCAAAGCCCTTGCATTGTACGGTCAGGCTACTGAAACTTTTGACAAATGTTTTACCATCCCATGCCCATTCGTCCTGACTCAGACAATCACCCAAACCACGTACTTTATGCCCGGAAAATATCTGGCCTTGGCTAAAGGTTTCTCCGGAGGTGGTCACCAGTTGTCTCGGTTGCTTGTTTTGATCTATCAGCCAAAAACCGCTGCCCATATTATAGGCTCCACGCCAGCAAGGGATCTGAATCAGCTGATTTTGAGCATTGATGGGATAAATCGTCATGACATCATCCGGCATAAAATGTTGGCTAAACAGCAAATCGCATTGATCTTCGTTAGTGCTCGCTTGCAGTTTCCGAATCATCTGCTGACCCGCCGCCGTATTCAGTTTCGCGTGAGTGATCTTGCCTGACTGATATTTGGGTATCATAATTTGCGGGATCGCTGCGGCTTTAAGCACCGCTTGACTGGATTTTTTTCCAGGCTTGATCAAGGCTGAGGGCGTAGAGAGGCGGCGCTGAAATTCATCCATCTTCAGCAAAACGGCACTGGCTCCGGCTGTCGACAAAGTCCAGCGTGATTGTGCATTCTTAAATATCACTGGATCCGTGCCTTGAACTGCTTTTAATAAGGCTTGTGTTTGTGCACGACTCAGTTGACCTATCCCTTGCTGATCTAAACGAATAACACCATAGGGCTTGCCCGCGATTTGTAACTGAAGCTGAGCTGTCGATGTTGCAGCTTGCAGGGGTAAAATTTGGACTTTTGCTTGTACCGCACTGGTCGTTTCTGCTGCGCGCATCAATAAAACTGAAACTGGTCGATTAATCTCCTGATCCGACTGATAACCAGAAGCGCGGCAGGTACCGGTATTGTCGCAGGCCATTTCCCAATCTTTATGTGAAAAATGCAGCCCCTGAATAGCAGCAAGACTTAATGAGCTGATACTGGCCAGACCAAATGCGACACTCATTATTTTGATGCTGTATCTCCATTGTTGTTTCATCATTTAGTCCTTATTTAAAATGCTTGCCGAGGTGGCTGACTGCATCTCTTTACCATTCAGCAAAATCAGCACCATGAACAAAAACACAATCCCGATCATGGCCAGTGGATTCAGAATTGTATTCAGCTAATCCAGTGCGGCTTCTTCACTCGAAGGTTCCAGCCGACCACTTTGACATTCTGCACATTTGGATTCCTCGCTTCCTGCTTCGGGGTATCGATCGAATTTTCTAGCCTGTCAAAGGTCTGAATTGCACCGTCCCACATCCCGGCTCCCTGACGATAGTCTTTGAGTATATTCAGTTTTTGCTGAATGGTGTCCTGATAAAGCATGCCTGTAATCATTTACCAAGATATTGCACTTAATTTTTTGAGCTTATGACTTAACTGACGCTTTTGATCCTGCGCATCTTACGGGTTTCGAGTTGTACCGGTACTGAGGTATGTTGATGCAACAATTGCCATCGTCCCTGCTGCTTGCTGAGACACATACTGACCCGGCACCAGCCCAACTGGAAAATCGGCTCAATTACCGCATAATTCACCCGAACATAGCCATCGACCAAGGCTAAATCAGTGCTCACATGAATATTGATATCTTGACGCTCTATCCGGATTCCTTCAGGTATAAAAGGCCGATATTGCAGCCAGAGCGCCTGATAGGCATCTATGCCTTTTATTTCAGTACTGACATCGACCAGACGAATCTCCGGTCGGCATAACTGAACAATATCCTGAATTTCAAGTCTGGCTACGGCATTATCCCATTCCTGAAGAAATGCCATGACTTCCTGAGCCAATTGTTTATCCCCAAAAACCTGCATCAAATTTTCCTCAACCGGACAAGTCAGACCTGAAATCGGGATTCAATCAACTCACCGGATTTCTGATCTTTTGTTCTTATTATTTTGCCTATGCTAAAGCGTTATTCTCGCTTTGCTCTCCCCACTGCCTGATTCGGTTCAGCTCACCTGAAGATTATTTTTTTAAATTATTTTTATTTCAATCAGGATGAATATGCCGTTTCTAGATTGGATGATTCAAAAATCAGCAGCGATTAAAAGTTACTTTAGAACTTTTATTGCATGCCTGTAAATGACATAAAGCGTCATTTAAAAATAGAAATAATTTTAGATCTGAATAAGATAGCTGACCATTACAAACCAAGTCGATCTGTTTATAAATTTCGTATGGCATTGATAAAGTTTTAAGGCATTTGATCCATGTCATATCAACAGATAAAAACCATCATTCAGATAATGGCTTTACGATAGGTCTGCTTTGGCATTTCAATAATTTCGACACAGAGCTGAATTTTTAATTCGGGCTGTGGAGCAATAGATTGCTGCATCACCTCAAGCACCAATGCAGAAATCGCCTGACGCACTTCGACACTACGTCCACTCAATAGTGAGACTTTGGCATGTGCATAGGCCTGATCTGTCCGTGGACTCAGTCCAATGACATAATCCTGCTGCATAATCGCACGACTTTTTAAATCATCGGGATCGCTGACATAGCCTGCATTGAACAATGCCTGATGCATGGCCAGCAAGAGCGGCTGAGTCTGGAGCAGATGTTGAAGATTGTCAGAATATTCCAGATGCAGATGTGGCATACGAGTGATCTCGGATCAAAAACGTGAGGATTGGGACTACATAAAAAATAAACGCTGAATTTTAGCAATGAGACGATTTATCCACCGTCTCATGTCCAGTTAAAATTCTAGTCTGATGCCAGATTTAAGCTTTCTTTACATATTCAGATTTTAGCTTCATCGGGCCCATTCCCTCGATTTTACAATCGATATCATGACCATCGGCAGCATCCGGCAATAGGCGGATACTTTTGACTTTGGCACCCACTTTCACCACTGAAGATGAACCTTTGATTTTCAGGTCTTTAATCACCGTCACGCTATCGCCGTCCGCCAGCACATTGCCATGAGCATCCTTAATGATCACTTGTTCTTCAGTAATTTCGCCTTCTTTCCACTCATGTGCACATTCAGGGCAGATCAGTAGATCGCCATCTGCATAGGTATATTCAGATTGGCATTTTGGACAGTTTGGCAGACCCATAAGAACCTCGAAAAAGAGAAAAATTAAATAAATGAAACAAATAAGATCACAGTATAGCATCTTTGCAGAGATGCGCTTTTGAACAGGAGTTTCGTTGAAGGCCAGCTCATAATCATCAAGCATTAATTATCCGGGATATGCGGATTCACCAGCAAGGAAAGTAGCTGGAATGATTCCTGCCAACTTAAGTGACATACCGCAGGCGGCACTAAATCGGGATAGCCGACCTGAATAATATGCAGGCCTGTACCGACTGAAACCTTTTCAAAGATCACAGTGACTTCTATTTCACCTTGCAGATCTGGTGTCGAAAACTGATCGGTATAACGCAGTAACTGATTGGGAATCACCTCATGATAAATCCCATGAAAATGGTGCTGGGTACCAGTGGAAAAATTGGTAAAGGTGGTTTTATAGCTGCCGCCGGGTTTGACTTCCGCATGTTCTACCTTGGCAATAAAACCATGTGGTGCCAACCATTTTGCCAGGGCATCCGGGTGAACAAAAGCACGATACACCCGCTCCGGAGGTGCACTAAACACTCGATGCATTTTTAGGGTGTAACTCATTTTGCCTAGTCCCTTATTGTTATTATGTATTTTTATTGAGGGATATTGCCCTTCTCTTGTATAGACTGACCAGACCAAGCTGAGCATCCATAGAACTGATTTTACGCAATCCTCAATCTGGTATATATAATGACTATGTATCTGTATTAAAGTCCTGACATTCCGATATAACTAAATATAAAGGATAAAAAAACCCGGCAGCACCGGGGTTTTTTTTATTTAAATACAGGCACAATCAGCTATTACGTAGACTGCTTTCTTCTTCATCCAGCTCATCATCATAGACATAGGCCATGCAGCCCCAACCATCATATTCACCCTGAAATTCTGCAGCGATTTTGCTGAACCACTGTTCCAGATCCACAATATCCTCGTAGGTTGGTTCCATATAGACATAAATCGTGATAATCCATTCCAGGGTCGCGCTTTCTTCATCCTGAAACAGGCTGATTTTTTGTTCTTCCTTTAAGAGATACAAGGCACAACGATCTGCCTGCTCTTCATCACTAAACACCAGCGAAAATTCGATTTCATGTGCTTCTTGCAGGTCGTCGCCATCCTGATGCATTTGCCACAGTACATTGCCATTTTCATCGTCAGGGAATTGATTGTAATCACGTGACATAGAAGTATCCTTATTATGATGCTGTTTTATTCTGCATCTAAGATTAGCTGATTTTTAGACAATTATCGAGATCCGGACAAAAAATATTATCTTTTAACCATAAATAAACATATGATTTTTATAAATATAAAAATTATCTGTCAAATGGGTATTTCTTAAATATTTACAGCCTATCACGTCCGGGAATATCGATCTTTCGCTAAAACCCTATTCGTTATCAGCTACCATCAAGACTTAGTGCGCTTGATGCCTATCAAAACTATACGGTCTCTGGATGCCGGCCTTCTTGCTTCATGTGCACAACCAGCGCAGCAAACTTTAATTCCTCTAAACGTAAATCCAGATAGGATGACTGAATCGTGGCCTGACTCAGTTGCTGTCCGGTATAATTCAGCAGGACATAATCATCCCTTAAGGCTTGCAACATCTGTCCCAAATTTTCTCTGTTTAATTGAGCAAGATATAAATCTGCCTTGCTATTAAAGGCCAAACTAAAGATTTCAATGATACTTCTACGGCGGCTGTCATCGATATAATTACAACTGGCGATCTGCTGTGTTGCTATGGCCTGCTGAATTTTTTCACGTACATCGAGCAGATGCCGAGCCGCATCCGTTTCACTATATCCTGCGATCAGCTGTTGTAAAAGTTGCGGTACTGGCAGACATAAACCGTAATGCTTGGCCTGGATTTTATGTTCCAGGGCATTCACTACGTCCTCTAAGTGCTGCTGTTGCTTGGCCTGTTGATAATAACCCGCTAAACTTTTTCTGGCCTGCTGTTCAACTTCGACTAAGGCTTTCGCTTGAAACTGGGCGAGATAGTCTTTCACGCTTTCAATATAAGCCTTGAGATCATCAATCATGATCGAAGCATCCAGTTTGGTCACTTCAACAAAATTTTCGGCCTGCAAAGTCCGGTTGATAATATATTGTTCGATATCACAGATATCCTGATATTTTTTATATTTATTCAGCTCAGTCGTTAAACTGCCATGCTGTACCCGCAGTTGGGTCACGTCATAATTCAGTTCATCGACTTGAGCGTCATAATCTGCCAGTCTGCTGCGTGAATGATCCAGATTTTCCTGTAAAAACTGGATATTGCTGCGTAATGAAGTCTGGATCTTCAAGCTCCAGAGCAAGGCACATAATAAAATACTCGCGAGAACGAAAAAAGCCATACTGAGCATTGTTCTGTCCTTTAACCCCGGGCATTGCCCTAAAACATCAAATTAAAAATTTATTATAAAGTACTGGTTAATTTTGCATCACTTTGACCAGATAATCAAAGCCATTAATCGCCACTAAGTCGTTCATTCATTTTATTTTTCTATAATTTTTTATGTGCAAGTCATACATCATGAATTGATTTGCAGCTTAAATCAAAACGATCCTGAAACAGCTAACGGTATTTTTTATATCAAAGGATATAATTTAAAAGTTTAAAATTAATGACAGTAAAATTAAAAAAACCAATAGAAATAAAGATATCAAACTTATAAAAGCAGATAAAGACAATAAAAATTCCTAAACTCATCATCAAGATATGCAGCCAGCATTCACCGGTATGTTCTACATCGACAGAAGATTGGGCAATGCATAAGTATTAGATTTCAAATAAAAAACATGAAAAACCATTAATTTTCAGAGCATTGACTGAAATAAATTCTCACAATTTTTAATTCAGGTAGCCGATTTTAAATGGCAAATACCATTTTGAATGACTGTAAAAATAGAACTAATTTGACCGGATACCATCGTTTTTATAATCCACATCAAAACGGAACTACGACTTCAATCTCAACCGGAACACCACTCAGCGGCTGGCTAAAAGCCAGATAATTGGCATGCAAAGCCATACGATTTAAAGGACTGCGCTGTGGTTCTGGATGATAGATTTTATCGCCAGTAATGGGATGACCCAGATACAGCATATGTACTCGCAACTGATGAGAACGGCCTGTGATGGGCGTGAGTAAAACCCGACTAATGTCTTGCTGGGGCAAATATTCTATTGCCTGATATAAGGTTTTGGCAGTTTTGCCCAGTTCATAATGCACCATCTGACGCGGACGGTTTTCCCAGTCGGTCATCAAAGGCACTTCGACGCTGCCCTGACCTTCAAGTTTGCCTTGTACCAGTGCGACATAATTTTTATGCACGGTACGTGCCTGAAACATTTTACTCACCGCCACTTCTGCATCACGGTGTTTGGCAAACATCAAAATACCTGAAGTGGCCATATCCAGACGATGGGTGATTTTAGCCTGCGGATACTGGTCCAGAACCCGCAAATAAGCACTGTCATGATGTTCAGCTAAACGCCCGGGAACCGACAATAATCCGGCCGGCTTTTCAATCACCACCAGATCATCATCTTCATAAACAATATGCAACGGTTCTTGCGGTGGGCAATAGACAAAGTCGGGGTTGATGGGCATTTTAGGAATACAGCATCTGGAACAATGCGCGCAAAATAACAAGCTGTATTTAACCTGTCAATCACCGCGCATAGCCAGATAAATTAATCTGCCAGATAATAATCCACCGTCGAAACTACACGGACTTTCTTCAAATAGGGGGTATTGCTGTCGCGATCTTCAATACTAAACATACCCTGATTGGCGGACTTGATTTTTCCCAGACTGCTTTTTGAATCTGCGGCAAATTTTTCTGCCACACTGCGGGCATTTTCAGTAGCTTGTTCAATCATCGCCGGCTTAATGTCATTCAGCTTGGTAAATAAATATTCGGTTCTTTGTCCGGAATCATCTCCAGCAAAGGCAATGCCTTTTCTACCCAAAGCCACCAGACGGCTTTGTGCCTTGCGTACTGCATCGATGTTGTGGGTATAGACGGTAATGGTCTGACTGGCAGTATAGCGCAGTGCGACATTGGCATCACCGCCGTATTGCTGGGCGTATTTATCGGTAATACTCGGTGAAGCACTGGTGATCTCTTCGGCACTAAAACCTTCATTTTTTAGAAAGGTCTGAATTTCCTGGGTATTGTTTTGCATGGTATCGTACAACTGGGCCAGATCCTGACTGCCTGCGTTAAAACGGATCGGCCAGACTGCTACATCAGCTTTGACTTCGCGTTCCGACAAACCTTTGACCGACACAATACGTTCATACTGTTTGATTTTTAAGGCGCTATTGCCCAGAATCCATCCTGAAATTATCATCCCCAAAGCAATCAGGACACCCAAGATCAGTGCCGGTTTAAATTGATTCATCTGTTTCAACTCCTTTAAAATCCTGTTTTAGTTTTTATATACCCTACTGATCCGAAGCTATTTTTCTGTCATTGAAATATTCAGTTCAGCATAGCGCTTAACTTTGCTTGATTAAATAGATTGCAATTAAAGGCACCAAGTTAAACAGCAAAATCCCAATTTTATACAACGCCATACCTGAATAATGAATCACATCGAAGCTGGCTTCAGATAGCCGGAACCATTTTCCATGCAATTGTTTCATCCAGTTTCGGGCAAATACAAAAACCGTGAACCAGAGGATGAGAATGGCATAATTGATGATCAAGGAAAATAGCAGAAAACGACACCAAATATCGAGATTCATCACAATTCTCCACTGGGCGCAACTGATGCTTTAAAAATAACAGATTTGATCTGGGAAAATGAAGGGCTGATTTGTATCATGCTTGAATTGAATCTTGGTTTAAGCTTTTGATTTATTGTTATTTTAATGATTTATCATATTTGCATTGCTGGAGAATTTTTTAGGGTGTTGGGAAAACATCTAATGGTTTACTTCAACTATCAATCTTTGTAAGACTTGATCTTATAGCCTATAAACTTGTGGTCTATAGCGTCCTAAGCCGGATCGAGACCTTTTGGGTTCGTACTGCACTCGCGTTTTGCGCCGCTCACAGCATGCTACTCTTTCCGATCCCATCACACCCTTGAGAGCTATATTAGGCAAAGATGGACGGGATTAATTTCCTATGTTTTTTTAATTTTTAGATTTTTTGAAAATTTATTTCATTATTAAACCAAATTTAGGGAAATAAATTCTATTCTTCATTTTTTACGCTTTTTTATTCTATAAAAATGGCCTTTATTGCAATTTATCTTCAAGACATGATGACTATTTATTGAAATAAAGCAGCCTGAATCCATTGTGCGCTAAACCACCAGATACTGATCGCCGACATCCCGCACAGCAGATTGGCCAGAACTTTATTGAGTCTCGTCAGTTCAGAGCTATAGATTTTCAGATTCAGTAAATATGCCATCACGCCGTAGAGCAAGCCAATTGCGCCCCCAAACAGGATCAGAATTAATGGCCATGCGGAATAAAAGTGGGCTTTCTTGCTTAATTTTCCTGATTCTGGTGCGTACTCTCTGATTTCCATATGTGTTTGCCCTCTTTCCAATATGTGCACATGCACGATTTCAAGGCAGATATTTCGCTGTTATTAAATATTTGCCTTCTAGGACTTTGATTGAAGCAAGAAGCAGACCAGTTTTAGTGTACAAAAAGCTGACGGGTATGTTGGTTGATATAGGCGTTCAGGCCATCGCCATATCGGGCGAGCTGTTTCATGTTTTCCACATGCTGATCACCGGCACTGCTATAACTGTAGGTATAAACTTTCGAGGTTTTCTTAAATTGCACGCGAATAAATTCGTTACCAATCTCGTAATTGGCAACACCTGAGTCGTGATTAAGATCAAGATAATGTTGCAATTCGGCAGCCTTAAATACGGTGAATCTAGGCTTTTATATGGAGATGATTTGGTTAATTTTCAATCAAAATCAAGGTTCAAAAAAGATGTAAATTTACAAAAAAATATCCCACTCAATGATGGGATATTTTTTTCAATCTAATTGAATTAATTAGCAATTAGGATCAACGACATAGCTTGTCTGGCTAAATTTTTGCCATGCGCCAGTAGCAGCGCCATCTACAACCAGAATAGAAATAAGTCCCCAATCCAGGAAAATACCTAATAAAGTTGTTGGATCAAATGTTTTCTGTGGAATAACGGTGTTGGTTTGACAGCCTTGCTTCTCTGCCTTAATCACATAGTTTTCTTTCTTTTTGAAGGTATAGACAGTATTACGCTGACCCATATATTCTTCATTGACATATAGCTTAGCCAGTTCATCGTTACTACGGATATTCACAGTTTGTGTTGAACCATTAAACATCGTCGCACAGCCTGAAGTAAATAACATCACACTTCCTATTACTAAAGCTGTAAATTTTTTCATTGTTTCCCCCCCGGAAATATCTAACCTTAATTTTAAGTGGTTAGCTAATTTTTAAAGCAGACAACCTATACCTTTTATACTAATAGTTCAAATAATTTTTTGAATTTATTATAATTTTTTGCTTTAAACCAAGATTCCTCCCCCGACATAAAACTGTTTTCTCATAATAATCTTTTATTTCTATGTATGAGATTTGGATACCACAGCAAAAAGCCCTATCGAGTAATAGGGCTTTAATTCAAAACAGAGGGTAACTGTTTGAGTTGTTTTGCTTAGGCATTCTTATTGTTAAATTGATTGCCCTGGCATTTGGTACACGGTGGTAAACGATCAGTACCAATTTCTAAGTAGGTGCGGTGTCCGCATTGAACACAAAAATAGAAGCCTGTTCCGGGTTTTTCGCCAGCAGTAACCATCTTTGTTCTCCATGGTTTTAGAAATGGTCCGTCTAGTATAACCCTCTGGTGATGAATGTCTATTGTCCATTTTTGTAAATGATGATGGCATTTGGGCAATAAATGATTTCCATAGAAAATCTAAACGTCTTACAAGGTGTTAGATGTCCAATTTTCAGATTGTAGTTAATCGAATGGATGATTTAACTATGATCGTCTACATTCTCAATAGAAACTTAATGTAATTCCCAATTATAGAAAACATCATATTCCCCATCATATTTTTGAATCCTGTTGTGTATTTCCTTTGAAATAGCTTCTTTTATAATTTCAAGATTTTTGGGAGAAAATGAAAAAACTCTTTCTACTACAATTTTAGCATTCTTTACTGAAAATCTATTTTTCTTTAAAATTTCATTAAAATCGCCTATCACCGTAAAAATCATACCTATAATATGCGTCCCCAAATGACATATAACAACTGAAATATGTGCAACTTTGGAGAATTCCAATTTATGTTCCATATCTATTTCCAATTTGATATCTAATAAATCAGACTTTGTTATTAATGTATAAAACTGTTCAATTTCTTTTCTAAAATAATATAAGTCTTTTAAAGATACTTTTACTTCCTCAGAAACATTAGTATATTCACAAATTTGACTAGCCTTCTCTAACAATTCATTAAAAATAGTTAACTCTCGTTTAATATAATTACTGGTTAAAGTAAATGATAACAACTCAAAACCTTCTAACTCCAACTCAAATATAGCTATCTGTTTATCCCTACTTAATAAACAAATTAATGAAACAGCATCTTTAAGCTTTCCAAGTTTCAGCTTTTGGTCATCACCCAAAGAAAAAGTATAATGAGCTTTACCTACATATGGTTCACAGGCTATATCAAAAAAATCTCCAACTATCCTAAATTTTGCATATTTTCGAAAATCATGAAAATTAAATGGAGGTGTATAAAACTCAATATCAAACATCAATCCTGATGATAGAAGATCTTCTTTAAATCTGACTTTTCCTTTTTTAGGAGTAGACATTCCTATACGTAATTTTGCATTAGATAATTTAAATTCTAATTTTTTTGAAGGAATTCCAAACCGCTCTTCAATACTAATTAGATTTTCAACATCTAACTCCTCCTCCAATCCCAAAGAAACATCAATAATGTTTCTAATTCCAGCTTCACCATTAACAGAAAATTGTATTTTTCCATAACCCTCTTCAAAACCACAATTCTCTAAAAACTTGGATTTTTCTCTTATATATTTTGAATAATCGTCTCCTACATATTTTAATAAATCTGCTTTCAAACTATGACCATTTAATTTTTCTATTTCCATTTTTTCATCGTAATGTAAGGTCATTGTTCTTTTATTTAAATTATTATCTTTATCACTTTGTTCAATTTCATGAACCCGTTTAAGAATTGAATAAATAATTTCATAGTTTAAATATAATAAAAATGCTTTCTGGACTTGGCTTTGTCCATCGAACTCTAAAAAGCAATAAAAAGTTGGCATTGTAGAAGTAGCCATTTGTCTTAAGTTAGAAATTGTAATTGCAAGTTTTCTATCTTTTTTATCTGTTGCCTTTACTTGAACCTTACATTCAAATGCAGATTTATGCAGTTGTTGGGGAGACAAATTATTAGATATAGGAAATTGTAAATAGAAATCCCAACCAGTTTTATCAATCATAGAAGGGTTTGCAACCAAGCCAACTTGAGCACACCACATTGAAAAAGTACTTTCCCCTAGTTGTCCTAAATCTCGCATATATCCCCGATATAAATAATAAGACCCCACTTAACAGTAGGGGCTTTTTACAACAATTTCAATGACTTTAATCTCCCCTAGCCCGCCTTTGAAAGGGTGAGGAAGATATTCTATAAGGGGAGGATTTAAAGAACTACCTTAAGCCACATTCCCCTCCAAGAAATCCTGTGCAAAGCGCTGCAATACCCCACCCGCTTCATACACATGTACTTCTTCTTCAGTATCCAGACGACAAGTCACAGGTACTTCAATAATCTGGTTCTTACCATCATCGGTTGAACGCTCAACCACCAAAGTCAACGTCGAACGTGGCGCGATATTACCAATCACGCTATACAACTCTGTACCATCAAGACCTAAAGTCTTACGATCTGTACCCGGCTTAAACTCAAGCGGCAACACGCCCATCCCGACCAAATTGGTACGGTGAATACGCTCAAAACCTTCCGCTACAATCGCTTCCACACCAGCCAGACGTACACCTTTCGCTGCCCAGTCACGACTCGAACCCTGACCATAATCCTTACCGGCAATAATGATCAACGGCTGTTTACGGTTCATGTAAGTTTCAATCGCTTCCCACATCCGCATCACTTCACCTTCAGGCTCAACACGTGCTTTTGAACCCTGCTTGATGCTGCCATCAGAACGCACCACCATTTCATTAAACAGTTTCGGGTTGGCAAAAGTTGCACGTTGCGTGGTCAGGTGATCACCACGATGCGTTGCATAAGAGTTAAAGTCTTCCTCAGGCACGCCCATTTTTTTCAGGTATTCGCCTGAAGCACTGTCGAGCACAATCGCATTGGATGGTGACAAATGATCGGTGGTGATGTTATCACCCAAGATCGCCAGTGGACGCATATTGGCTAAGGTACGCGGTGCAGCGAGTGCACCTTCCCAATACGGCGGACGGCGGATATAAGTACTTTGCGGACGCCAGTCATATAGCGGGCTTGCTGCCTTTTCATTCACACCCAAATCAAACATCGGAATATAGATTTGACGGAACTGTTCCGGCTTCACTGCTTCTTTCACCAGTGCATCAATTTCTTCATCCGATGGCCAGATATCTTTTAGATAAATCGGGTTGCCCTCTTTATCTGTACCAAGTGAATCCGTTTCGATATCAAAACGAATCGTACCGGCAATCGCATACGCCACCACCAGTGGTGGAGATGCCAGAAAAGCCTGCTTCGCATAAGGATGGATACGGCCATCGAAATTACGGTTGCCCGACAATACCGCTGTGGCATACAGGTCACGGTCAATAATTTCTTGCTGAATTTTTGGATCTAGTGCGCCCGACATGCCGTTACAGGTAGTACATGCATAAGCCACGATACCAAAGCCCAGTTTTTCTAAATCTTTTAAAACGCCAGCTTCTTCCAAATACAACGCTGCTGCTTTAGAACCCGGTGCAAAAGAAGATTTCACCCAAGGCTTACGGACTAAACCGAGTTCATTGGCTTTACGTGCCAGCAAACCTGCCGCCACGGTATTTCGCGGGTTTGAGGTATTGGTACATGAGGTAATCGCCGCGATAATCACCGCGCCATCCGGCATTAAACCTTCAGCCTCTTGCGCACGTGCAGCTTCTAGATTACCTGCAATGCCTTTTTCTTTTAAGTCAGATGTCGAGACACGAGCATGTGGATTGGATGGGCCAGCAATGTTACGGGTTACTGTTGAAAGATCAAAACGCAATACACGTGGATATTCTGCCTGAGTCATATCCGATGCCCACAGACCAATCTCTTTGGCATAAGTTTCAACCAGTTTGACTTGCTCTGCTTCACGACCGGTCAAAGTCAGATAATCAATGGTGTTCTGATCGATATAGAACATCGCAGCGGTTGCACCGTATTCCGGAGTCATGTTGGAAATCGTGGCACGATCACCCACTGACATGCTGTCGGCACCTTCACCGAAGAATTCTAAGTATGCCCCGACCACACGTTCTTTACGCAGGAATTCTGTCAGTGCGAGCACAATATCGGTTGCGGTAATGCCCGGCTGACGCTGACCAACAAACTCCACCCCAATAATATCTGGCAGACGCATCCAAGATGCACGGCCCAGCATCACATTTTCCGCTTCCAAGCCGCCAACACCAATCGAGATCACGCCCAATGCATCTGTATGAGGCGTATGCGAATCTGTACCGACACAGGTGTCCGGGAATGCCAGACCGTCACGGTTTTGAATCACCGGAGACATTTTCTCCAGGTTGATCTGGTGCATGATGCCATTACCGGCAGGAATCACATCGACATTTTCAAACGCGGTTTTGGTCCATTCAATAAAATGAAAACGGTCTTCATTACGACGGTCTTCAATCGCGCGGTTTTTCTCAAAAGCATCCGGATCAAAACCACCAAACTCAACCGCCAGTGAATGATCGACAATCAGCTGGGTCGGTACCACTGGATTGACTTTAGCCGGGTCACCGCCCTGTTCTGCAATTGCATCACGTAAGCCGGCAAGATCGACCAAAGCTGTTTGTCCCAAGATATCGTGACAGACCACACGTGCCGGATACCATGGAAAATCATGTTCCTGTTTACGCTCAATCAGCTGGCGCAAAGACTGTTCTAAAATGGCAGGATCACAACGACGAACCAGCTGCTCAGCAAGCACTTTGGAGGTATAAGGAAGTTTGGCATATGCGCCTGGCTGAATATCTTCTACGGCCTGACGCACGTCATAATATTCCAGCTGGGTGGATTGCAGCGGTTTACGGTAGTTGTTGTTCATAGCTTGCCTGCCCTCGTTTATTACTCTTTTTTGCACATCAAAATTTATTGATGACTTGTTTTTTAATAAAGGCATTGTACGCTGCCGAAAGTCCATTTCCCAAATCTTATAATTTTCAATAGTTTAATTATAGAAATCGGTCTATTTTAATAAATTTGTTATCTGGCCTTTAGAATTTTGGCTCTAAACTTCTATTTTTTTGAAAAATCGTAGAAAATTCATCTCATTCTTTAGTATGAGACACTCACAACAGCATAAAAAATAATCAACATATAGGCGCAATAAACAGGCTTTATTTCATATTCATGCAACTTTTATGAGCTGTATTTTAAGCAGCGAATAGACCCTATAACCGATTAAAAGCCAACTATTAAAAGCCAAATAAGTCTCTTCTCTTACATTTAGGTCTTTATATGCAAGCGGCTTGTTGATAAAAACTGGATATTAAGCATATCTTCAAAACATCCTTATACAATAATTCCGAAAATCATCGTATTTCAGCGATAGAACCATTTAAAAGCTGTGTCCTGATTCAATTCCATAATTTTCGTAAGACTTTCTTACAAATTTTACAACTATTTTAATATGTATAAATATTATCGAATAATTAAAGATTTACATAAAAATTAGCACATTCAACACCAAAGAAAAAATACTTTAGACATACCGTTTATCTGCCTCCCCCTAATTTGGTGATAACAGTTTTTCTCTCAATTAAGTAAATCTAAACAGTAATTACTTCACAACAACAATACTCATCACAAAAGTAGATAAAGGTGATTACGATGTTACAGCTTGCGATTATCGGTGTCATAGCAGCGGTCATAGCCGTACTGGCATCAAACTGGAATGGAGCTAAAAACCCTCCTAATCCTTATAACCCTTCAAATCCAAATAATCCGTCAAATCCAAGTAACCCAAACAACCCGACTCAGCCACCACCTGCTCCAACAGCACCGGATTCTCTGATCAGTAATCCGCCATTGCTACAGAAAAATGCCAAAGGCAAATACGAACTGATCATCGCGTATAAAATGGATAAGTTGTATAACCCCAGAAAAGGAACATGGGATCAACTGGTGCTCCGTGGCTATGTGACCAAGCCCAGTTTATTTAATAAGAAAAAAGCAGGTGAATATGTCGAAGACCGGCTGGTTGGGCCACAGATTCGGGTCAAACAGGGAGAAACCTTTTCTGTGCATTTGAATAACCAACTGCCCACGGAGTCCACAGCAACCTGCCCAGAACATATTCTCGATGCGAATGACCCGCATTGTTTTAATACCACCAATCTGCACACTCATGGCCTCTGGGTCAGCCCGCAAGGCAATAGTGACAATGTTTTCCTGAAGTTCAAACCACAGGAAAAGTTTGACTATCAATTCAAAATGGAACCGAATCATCCTGCGGGTACTTACTGGTATCACGCTCATCTACATGGTTCAACGGCTATTCAGGTCTCTAGCGGCATGGCTGGCCCATTAATCGTAGAAGGCAGCCGTATTCCTCAAGTCAGGAATGGCAAAATCACATCGACGGGAGACATGGATATTCTGTGGAAAGATAAAGGCAAGAACAGCTATTCTAATGAAAATATCCTCCTGTTTCAGCAAATTCAGTATCGATGCACTCACCCGGCAGGCACGACCAATCTCAATAATTGTGATGCTGGTGAAGTCGGTACGCTGGAAGATTATCAAGGCCTGAATGCCTTTAATTCATGGGGAGCAAATCATTATTACACCTCGATTAATGGCAAAGTACATGGCGAGATTCAAGTTGAGCAAAACCAGTTTAAGCGCTGGCGTATGATTCATGGTGGTGTTCGCGACACCCTTGGTCTTATTATTAAGGAACTGCCAAAATCACAAAAATTTACCGCTGAACAAACCATTAAAGCTTGTTCTGAATTTCAGGAAGAAGACAAAAAAGCAGATTTTGATCAGCTCACCAGCTTGCCGGTCTATACCATTGCTCAGGATGGTTTAACCATGGATCATGTGCAGACACGTAGAATCTCGATATTTCAACCCGGTTACCGTCACGATGCGATGGTCGCCTTCCCAAGCACGAATAGATACTGTATTTTTGACACCAACTTGAACATTGATGATGAAATCAATGCCATCCCTACATCCGGACAAATTACCCCTCAACTCGCTCCGGGTAATACGTTAAATGCCCAACTACTGGGATGGGTGAATGTCAAAGCGAGTAAATTAAAAGCGCAAACGCCAGCCCAGTTTTTACAAGCTCAGGCACAGAAAATTGGCTTAAACAAAGAAATTCAGACCCAGCTCTCACAGTTAAAGCTTTCTGCCTTTATCGACCATCCATCGCTGATGACCACTGAAATTGAAAATCGCTTAAAAAACCGTCCACCACAACGCTCAACCTTCGATGCCAGCTTTGGTCCAAATGGTAAGTTTGGCTACCGTTACAGTGATATTGAGGGAATCTATAGTTTTGGTGACCTCTTTACCGGCGCGGATGCAGTAGAAGGTGCATATGTACGGAAACTGGAATTTGGGCAAATTGATGAATGGATTCTTAGCAGTAATAACCTGAATCATCCTTATCATATCCATGTGAACCCCTTCCAGATTGTAAAAGTGCTGGATCCAACGGGTAAGGATGTCAGCGATATTCCGCTGGCAGTAGATCCAAATCCTAATCTGGAAGATATTCAATACCGCGGCTTAAAAGGACAGTTTAAAGATACAATCTTTGTTAAACAGGGGTATCAGGTAATTGTCCGCAGCCATTACAAGAAATTTGAAGGTGATTTTGTACAGCATTGTCATATTCTCGATCATGAAGATCAGGGCATGATGGAATATGTTCGGATTTGTGGCGGTAAATTCCCTTGTGATTCGCCATTGCCGGCTAGCCATCACCACTAAATATTATCATTCCATAAAAGCCGATGATTTAGATTGTCGGCTTTTTTGTTTGCCTCTATTTGATGCTTGCTGCACAATAACTGCATTGATTTATAGTATTCAAACTGGGGCTTATCATGGCAACGTCTCCTGCTTTTACATTGTTTAGTCTGAATGGTGTTGATGCACAAAAATTCCTTCAAGGTCAGGTGACTTTGAATACTGAAACATTGGCTGAAAACCAGACACGTTATACCGCGATCTGTAGCTTGAAAGGCCGTATTCAATTTGGCTTATGGCTTAAAAAGCTCAGTCCGGAAAGCTTTGAAATTGTAAGTACTGACGATCAGGCCACTGAACTGGCGAATCATATTAAAAAATTTGGTGCCTTTTCAAAAATGAAACTGGAACTGGTCGGTGCGGTTTATCCTGTGATCAATGATATTCATACTGACTTTGTTGCGACTGAAACCGATGTGGCGACCTGGGAGCAGCAAGCCATTGAATCAGGTCAGGCCTGGATTCAGGCGGCCACTGCGACCCTGTTTCAACCACAGGAATTGCGCTTACATCAACGTGAAAGCATTCACTATGACAAAGGTTGTTACTTAGGTCAGGAAGTCATTGCACGCTTATGGTTTAAAGCCAAGCCAAAACATTGGCTGCATCTGATTCAAGCGACGGGTGAAGCACCTGTAGTCGGCACTCAGCTCAACAACAATGTTGAAGTCGTGAATAGCATCAGTCTGAAGGATGGCTATAAAGCCTTGGTCGTAGCCAAACCTGACGCATTGGCCGAGTTGGGTCTAGAGGTTCTGAAACTTCCTGAAGCTTTGAGCGGTGATGTAGCACGTCCGCAATAATTCCGGTTTAGGCCCTAAAAAAGCCAAGAGTTAACTCTTGGCTTTTTTTGTTTTAGAAACCATGAAACAGCTTATTCATATCTTTCACCACATAATCTTTGAAGTGATAAGCACGAGCATGTTTGGCATCAAATTTTGTGGTTAATTCACCTTTTTGAAAGGTGTAGACCCGGTCTTCCTGACTAATCAAAAATTCTGCACCGAGCTTCATCAGCAGTGCGTCAATCTTGTCTTCATCCGCAATCGTGTCATCTACGTTAATTCTGTCATAGTGGCGTTTAATCGTTTTGACAAACATGGCTCAATCCTGGGAGGCTGATTTAAACCGAGATTTAACCAGAGAAGTTCCTTTAAGCAAAGTAATCCTTTCAATATCTGAATGATTGATAGGAAAGTTATCCAGATCAGTGATCTGGTTAAATCGGTATATCCTGCTTTGATGATTTATTTTGATTAAATCCCTTTCATAACTCAAGAAATGATAATTTTATTCATATTTAAATAGAGGTTGAACGCTCCTTCTCCCTTCGGGAGGAGGAGCATGCTGCGCAAGTCTCCGACAAGAAGATAGAATTTCATTTATAATAATTAAAAAATGATTTATGAAAGAACTCTAATGACAAATTGTATATTTACAAAGCACAAAATCCTTTTATGATGTAAGTGAAAATGATTAAAACCGCACCAAGGACTTAGGTGCCAGCAATAATAAGGTTATAGGAACCATGAAAAAGTTAATACTCGCTACTGTTCTTGCAGTTTCTGCGCAATTCACTCTGGCAAATACTGTAAAAGATCAGGCTGACCCCCAGTTTGTAAAAATTGAAGCCATGGTGAAAGCCAATAATTTCAAAGGCGCCTATGACGCTTTAAATCAATTGGCTAGTCAGGGAAATGCCCAAGCCATATATAACTTAGGCTATTTAACCCAGACCGGCCAGGGCACTGCCAAAGACGAGAAAAAAGCCATCCAGCTTTATGAACAGGCAGCCAGCAAAGGTTACCCTGTGGCCAATTATGTACTGGGCAAAAATTATGCGGCGGGTACATTAGGACTAAAGCAGGATTTAAGCAAAGCCAAACAGTATCTGGAACGTGCCTCAGCAGCCAACTTTGATGATGCCAGTGTAGATCTGGCTGTGCTGTTATTTGCTGAAAATACCCCTGCCTCAAATAAAATCGGACTACAAAAGCTGCAACCATTAATCACAAAAGGTAATATGCAAGCGATTCACGCCAAAGCCTTATATGACATCAGCTCTGGTTTTAAAAACAAAGATGAAAAACCGATTCAGCAAGGTTTAAGCAGTATTCAGGATCTGGCTAAAAAAGGCTATATCCCTGCCCTGATGGCAGTCGGCAATATGTTTGCCAATGGCAGTATCGTGCAGCAAAACTTGCCTGAAGCGAAAAAAATCTTTGCTGCATTGGCACAGCAAAATATTCCGCAGGCTAAAGAGTCTTTGGCAGCAGTAGACAAAATGATGGCGGAGCAGAAAAAAATACCTGCCAAAAAGAGTTAATTTGGTTTCGCCCCAATGAGAAGCGGAGCTTCGCAAGAAAGGCATCTTGCGGAGCCATACTCTCATCGCAAAACTCGTCAGCCAGCATCCACTGGTAAATTTGTCGCAAAAACAATCATTTTTAATCTTGCGGTGCAATACACCGCATTCCTCAAACAGTTGCGGCTGACTTTTCTACCTGTAAAATATAATCATGAATTTAAAAAAGAAAATGCCAATATGGGGCTTTTTATAAGGAGAGAATCAATCCTGGAATGAGCTATCCCCACCACAAGGCAATTAGGCCGCTGGTCACGATAAAACCAGCGATGGTGCTCATCAGCAGTGGTGTTAAGGCTCGATCATTTAAACCATAGGCCTGTCCCAACATACCGAAGATTGTTGGCATCGGTAAGGCAGCAATCAAAGTACCCGCATGAACCATTTCCTGACTTAAACTGGTCAATTGACTGAGGCCAAGATACATCAGCAGCGGCATCATAATGTTGTTAGAAAACACCAGATAGAAACTTTGCAGATTAACGTATTTCAGGCTCATTCCCACAATACCGCCACCAATTGCAAACAAGGCCAATGGCGATGCTGTCTGCCCGATCAAGGCAAAAACCTGATCGATATAGAGCGGAATTTTAATCTGGAAAATCGCACAGGCCATACCCAGTACGACCCCCATAAATAAGGGGTTTGTTACTAAAGTCAGCACCACACTTTTAAAAATAGAGCCAAGATTTGCCTGATGCTGTGTTCCCAGCGCAGCCATGACCAGTACCAAAGGAATCAGCAACATACTTTCAATGATGACCACCAGAGAAGTATAAGTCATGGCCTGCTGCCCGATTAACAGACTAAGCACGGCCGTACCAATCAGTCCGGTATTCGACATCGCGGCGCCCAGCGACAATACTGCACTCTGCGAATGCGTATTCTGAAAATAACGGCGCATCATCCAGAAACCGCTACCATAGAGCAGTAAAGTTACGCTGCTATACACCGCAAAGTATTCAAAATACCAGATTTCATGCAGGTCTTTAGAGGCGAGAGACTGGAAAAACAGCAGAGGCAACGCCACTTTAATGACAAAAGCACCGACTGTACCCACTTGCTCTTTGTCTAACACTTGACTTTTTACAGTCAGATAACCCAGTGCCAACAATAAAAAAATGGGCACAATGACCGCAAAAATCATAATGCAGCGTCCTCATTTGCAATGAGTGACTATTATACGACCTTCCTGCTTAGAAAAGATTGTTAAAAAGGCTCAAACAGATGGTTTAGACCATGCGGGGCACTGCGAAGATATTGGGGTGAAATCTTTAGTTTTTCTTCAAGTGCCGCAGCTGCATGCCAAGGCCAATGTGGATCGTAGAGAATCGCGCGTGCAATAGCGATGGCATCGGCCTGCCCTTTTTGCAGAATATGTTCTGCCTGTTCTGCTTCGGTAATTAAACCTACAGCAATTACCGGAATATTGACGGCTTTTTTGATGATATCTGCAAAAGGTACTTGATAGTTCGGTTTCACATCAATGTTCTGTTTGACATGTAAACCGGCACTGGAAATATGAATATAAGCTGCGCCCACCGCTTCGAGGGCTTTAGAGAGTTCAACCGAAGAATCAATATTCCAGCTATCCTCATGCTCCATCCAGTCACTCGCTGAAATACGCACTCCGATTGGATAATCTTCCGGAACTGCTGCCTTCATCGCTTGCAATACTTCCAGCGTCAGGCGAATCCGGTTTTCCAGTGAACCACCATATTTATCCTCACGCTTATTGGAAAGTGGCGACATAAACTGATGTAACAGATAACCATGTGCTGCATGTAGTTCAATCAGGTCAAAGCCTGCATCAACTGCGCGTTTGGCACTTTCTGCAAAGTCTGCAATGACCTGATCAATCTCTGCCTGATTCAGCGCTTTAGGAGGATGTTCGTCTGCCTGAAAAGGAAGATCACTGGCAGAAACAGTTTGCCAGCCATGTGCCTCATCCGGTTTAAACTGGCCTCTACCTGCCCATGGTTTATCTGTAGAGGCTTTACGTCCGGCATGTGCAAGCTGGATAGCAAATGGCATTGGCGATATAGATTTAACTTTGGCCAATAATGCTTTGATCTGGGCAGCTTGCTGATCATTCCACAATCCCAGGTCTGCATAACTGATACGACCTTCTGGTTGTACAGCAGTCGCCTCGACAATACAGAGTCCGGCGCCAGAGAGCGCATAATTCGCCCATTGCTGCTCATGCCAATACGTGATTTCACCCTCATCTGTGGCTGAATATTGACACATGGGTGCAATAATAATTTTATTGCTGAGTGATAATGAACCAAACTTTAGCGGTTGAAATAATAATGTCACGTGGCAATCCCTCTTTATTCATGTGAAGTATGATCGGGCAATAAAAAACAGGCTTTAAAAAGCCTGTTTAGTTATAACGTGAACGATCACTTTTTAGAAGATGATGCGGCTGGTTAAACCAAGTAGCAGTGCATTATCTACGTTGTTGGTTGCCCCTGGATTGACTACATATTGCAGGTTTGGACGTAGCATCAGCCACTTTGTTGCATTATAGCTATAGTTAAGTTCGATATTGTATTCTGCATCGGCATTGAATGCTGGACGCGAATCTGCAAAGCGATTATTCACGTGCACACGGTTAACTGCCAGACCCAAAATATCATTCGGTTGACTGTCGAGCAGGCCAATATATTTCACCCCAAGCTGTTGTGAATGATCGACTTTATTGGTTACACGGTCATGCCAGGTGAAATTGGCAAATGAATGCAGGCCCTGACGCCCCTGACCTGTTGAAGTTAATTGCTGTTCGATGGCCAACCAGCCTGCAAAGGTACGATCTTCAGCTTGGCCAGTGACAATATCTTTTTGATTGATTGGATCATCCGCAGTATTGTACATCCCACCCACACGGTAGCTACCCGGCAAGTTATTGATGAGTGATTTGGGTGTCCATACAATTTCTGCTGGAATGGTCACGCCATCGGCATGCTTAGTATCCAAACTCCAGCCTTGACCTTCTTTAGCACCATTGCCATTGTCCGGATTAAACTCATAAACACCGACTTGTACTGCAAGTTCAGGGTTTAGCTGCTGCTTTATACGCGCACCCCATTGTGATACTGGCGTGTTCATCCAGATATTGCCTTGCCATTTACCCATCTGCGCAGCACAAAATGCTGTACTGGCAAAGTCACAGGCCATCACATTAAAGTCCATGCCCAGACCCAAACGGCCAGCCTTAATACTCAGTCCTTGCTCTTTATAATTCTTTTCAATCGAAAGTTCACTCAGACGGCTATCCTGATTGCCACGCCCAAACGTACCTTGTGCATTGGCCATCTGTGGCGCTGATGGATCTTGCAAATCACGGATAGACGTACTTTGGCCTTGGCGCGCACTCATTGCAGCACGTACCGTGACACCGTTCCATCCTGCCAGTTTTTCCAGGTCCAGTTGAGTTCCCAACCATAACTGGGCAGAAGTTAATGGATCTGCGCCTGCATTCCGGCCACCATCCGCAAGATAGGCTGTATCAGTTAGCAGATTGGCTTCAAATTTAATTCCTTGCTGAGCCAGTTCTGTACGTTGACTATTCCAGTCCCCCAGTAAATATTGACCTTGCGGATCAAATGCAGATTCTGCCTGCGCGGTTGTCATGGCAGCCATTAATGGCAATAAAGCGAAACCTAAATATTTCATGTAAAACCTAAACATTCGGAGAGAAAAACAAGCAAGGTTTTTAAAATTGCTATTAGGTGCATGAATTTACATAACTTTTCCTATAAATTCTTATTATTTTTTTATTATTGATTAAACTTTTAGTTATGCCTTAATACAAAAAATATAATTTTATTTCAAAATAGTTAAATTATTTATATGTTTTTCAAAAACTTAGGATTTATTTGTTTTTTTCATTCCTTTTATTTCTTTAATTTTTGGTCTAAACATGCAAAAAAACAGCTTATTCTTTAAGCTCTTACACCTCCAATAAACATAAAATCCCCAGTCATTTTCTAATGGTTGCATCCCCATTAAGACTTGTAATCTCCGTAAATTCGCCCAATATTAGCTGCATCTCCCTCGCCTCTGATGTGTTATGCCTGAATTACCAGAAGTAGAAACCACCAAAACCAGTTTATTACCCTTGTTAGAACAACGTGTAAAACGGGTTGAAATCCGTCAGTCAAGTTTGCGCTGGCCCATTCCCGAAAATATACAAAAGCTGGTCGGGCAGAAATTACTCAACCTGTCGCGCCGTTCCAAATATATTCTGGCTGAGTTTGAGCACGACACCATGCTCTGGCATTTAGGCATGTCTGGCAGCTTTCGTTTGTGTGAAACAACTGAAGAATTACGCAAACATGATCATCTGATTATTCAGTTTGATGATATTGAATTGCGTTATCATGATCCGCGTCGTTTTGGCTGTATTTTATGGCTGGATGCGCAGTCACAAAGCAAACTGATTGATACGCTGGGACCAGAACCCCTGAGTGAAAATTTTAATTCTCAGTATTTATTTGAAAAATTGAAAAATAAAAATGTTGGCACCAAAGTTGCGATTATGGATAACCATGTGGTGGTAGGTGTCGGCAATATTTATGCAACCGAAAGTCTGTTCAATATGGGCATTCATCCAGCACAACCCGCCTCGACTTTAAGCTTGGCACAGATCGAAAAATTAGTGCTGGAAATCAAGCGCATATTAAAACAGGCCATTGATTTAGGCGGGTCGACATTACGGGATTACACCAACGCCATGGGGGAAAATGGCTATTTTCAGCAAACGCTGCTGGCCTATGGTCGTGCCGGGGAAATGTGCGTGAACTGTGAGACCACGCTTGAAAATATTAAACTGGGACAACGTGCTTCTGTGTTCTGTCCAGAATGTCAGCCTTTGAAAAAGATGCAACTCCCTGTCAAAAAACTGGCAACTGTACGAGGGGAAAAGTCATGAAAACAGCCATTGTGCGTCATATTCTGGTTAAAGATAAAGAAACTGCCGAGCAGCTTAAAAAGAAGATTTTGAGTGGCGCTGACTTTAATAAAATCGCCAAACAATATTCAACCTGTAATTCTGCCAAGCGTGGCGGAGAACTGGGCGAAGTAAAAAAAGGCCAACTGGTGCCTGTCATTGATAAGCTGGTGTTTACGGCTGCTGAACGGGTCTTACATGGTCCGGTCAAAAGCCAGTTTGGTTTTCATTTGGTAGAAATTAAGTTCCGGATGGATTTTTAATCTTATAAATCTCTCCCCACCTCCCTTTAACAAAAGGGGGGATTTAGGCGTATTAAAAAAACGGCACAAGAGGCGCCGTTTTTTATTTGTGTCAGAACGCTTATGCTTCAGGACGTTTTTTCAATTCATCACGAATTTCACGCAATAATTCGATATCTTCAGGGGTGGCTTCAGGTGCAGGTGCTTCTTCTGCCTGTTTACGACGAAGTTTATTCATCATTTTCACCAGTAAGAATACCACCCATGCCAACAACAGGAAATTAATCAGAATCGTTAGGAAGTTACCATAAGCAAATACATTCAGGCCTTCAGCCTGTGCATTTGCCAAAGAAGTGACATTATTAGGATTATCACCCAGTACCAGGAACCAGTTAGAATAGTCAACATCCCCACCTAAAATCCAGCTAACGATTGGCATGATGATATCTTTTACAAAAGAATCAATAATTTTACCAAATGCTCCACCAATAATGACACCGACCGCGAGGTCCATCACATTGCCTTTGACAGCAAACTCTTTAAATTCTTGAATAATACTCATTTTTTCTCCAATAATTCATTTTAAAGTTTGTGATGAATTATACATTAATTATAAGTGATTTCATTTTCATATAAGGTGATGTTTTTTATAAGTTTTATGGTTCTAGTTAAAATTTTAATACAAAAAACCGCAACCTTTGAAAAGATTGCGGCTTTAGGAATCTTAGATCAATAATCTACAGATTATTTACCTGAACGGTTACGTTTACGTTCGTTTTCAGTCAAATAACGCTTACGGATACGGATTGACTTCGGTGTTACTTCAACTAGTTCGTCATCTTCAATGAATTCAAGCGCTTGTTCAAGCGTATATTCAACTGCAGGAACAAGTGTTAATGCTTCATCAGTACCAGATGCACGTACGTTGGTTAACTGTTTTGCCTTAGTCGGGTTCACAGTCATGTCGTCAGAACGTGAGTTAATACCAATAATCATACCTTCGTAAACTTCTAACTGAGGCTTAGCGAATAGACGACCACGGTCTTGTAATGTGAACAATGCATAGCCCAGGCAAGTACCTTGAACCATAGAGATCAACACACCGTTTTGACGTTTCGCAACTTGGCCTTGTTTCATTGGACCATAATGCGAGAAGCTTGATGTCATGATACCCGTACCTGAAGTCATCGTCATGAATTCAGAACGGAAACCGATCAAGCCACGTGAAGGAACAGTTGCTTCAATACGGATACGGCCTTTACCGTCAACTTCCATATTGGTCATCTCGCCTTTACGGCTGCCCATTTGCTCCATTACAGAACCTTGGTGCTGTTCTTCAACGTCAAACGTCACGTTTTCGTACGGTTCTTGCATTTGACCGTCAATTTCTTTCAAGATGACTTGCGGACGAGATACACCCATCTCGAAGCCTTCACGGCGCATGTTCTCAATTAAAACTGAAAGGTGAAGTTCACCACGGCCAGACACTTTGAAACGGTCAGGACTGTCAGTGTCTTCAACACGTAATGCGACGTTGTGGATCAATTCGCGATCTAGACGCTCACGAATGTTACGTGAAGTTACGAATTTACCTTCTTTACCAGCAAACGGTGAGTTGTTTACCTGGAATGTCATTGTGACTGTAGGTTCATCTACAGAAAGCGGTGGAAGCGCTTCAACAGCTTTCGGATCACAAATCGTGTCAGAAATGTTCAATGCATCGATACCTGTTACGCAAACGATATCACCTGCATTGGCTTCTTCGATGTCCACACGATCTAAACCATGATAACCCATGATTTTTAAGATACGACCGTTACGTGTCTTGCCTTCTTTGTCGATTACAGTCACTTGCGTGTTCAATTTAACTGAACCACGTTGAATACGACCAACACCGATAACGCCTACGAAGCTGTTATAGTCAAGTGAAGACACTTGCATTTGGAATGGACCATCAACGTCAACTGCTGGCGGTTCAACGATGTCTACAATTGTTTGGAACAATGGTGTCATGTCGTCAGCAAGTTCTTCTGGAGAAGGACCCGCCACACCACGAAGACCAGATGCATAAACGACCGGGAAGTCTAACTGTTCGTCAGAACCACCTAAGTTATCGAACAAATCGAATACCTGGTCAATCACCCAGTCTGGACGTGCGCTTGGCTTATCAACTTTGTTAATAATTACGATTGGCTTCAAACCACGTGCGAACGCTTTTTGCGTTACGAAACGTGTTTGTGGCATCGGGCCTTCTTGTGAATCGACAAGAAGAAGTACGCAGTCAACCATCGACATTACACGTTCAACTTCACCACCGAAGTCGGCGTGTCCCGGGGTGTCCACGATGTTAATGCGATATTCAGTATTGGTACGTGCATCCGTCCATTTAATTGCAGTGTTTTTTGCAAGAATGGTAATACCACGTTCACTTTCGATAGCGCCAGAATCCATGACACGCTCAATCTCACCCGCGCGATCACCGAGAGCACCTGATTGTTGCAAAAGTTTGTCTACAAGAGTGGTTTTACCATGATCGACGTGCGCAATAATGGCGATGTTACGGAGAGTTTTAATATCTGACATGTAAATTCAATGCGTATGTAATTTGAGGGCAAATTATACAGAAAAATACAAAACTTTTATAGTCACTGTTACCACACTCCTCAACTTTTTTTAAGGAGATGGGCTTTTTTTGATTTTGTAAAGACGTGTAACTCGATTAGAATAGCGCCACCCTGCCTTAATTTGCATTGACACATGTCTGATTTTAATCAATCTCCTCCTCCTAAAGATCAACTCGACCTGGTATATGGTCTGGATGATCGTCCAAAACCATTTATTGCTTTTTTAGCTGCATTCCAACATTTATTGGCAATTATTGTCCCGATCGTGACCCCTGGCTTGCTAATTTGTCTGGCACTGGGGGTATCCAAAGAAGACACCAACATGATTTTGTCCATGTCCCTGGTGATCTCGGGTATCGCGACTTTTTTACAGTCTAAAAAAGTCGGACCTTTTGGTGCCGGTCTGTTGATTGTTCAGGGAACCAGCTTTAACTTTATCGGCCCAATTATTGGTATTGGTTCAGCCATGGTTGCTGCCGGTACGCCAGTTGAGTCAGTCATGGCGGCAATTTTTGGTGTGGTGATTGCAGGTGCATTTATTGAAATGGGCGTGTCCCAGATTCTGCCTTGGATAAAAAAACTGATTACCCCTTTGGTGACCGGAATTGTCGTCCTTCTGATTGGTTTAACCTTAATTAAAGAAGGTCTAATCAGTATGGGCGGTGGTTATCAGGCCATGAGCGATAAAACTTTTGCCAATGCAGACAACCTAATCATGTCCTGCACAGTCTTGGCGCTGATCATTATCCTGAACCGTATCCGGATTACCTGGGTAAAAAGTTCTGCCATTTTGATTGCCCTGGTTTGTGGTTATATTCTGGCCGGCTTTATGGGCCATCTGGATTTTTCCGGCTTAAAAGATGCCCCACTGGTACAGATTCCAACTCCAATGCATTTCGGTTTAAGCTTCTCCTGGAGCCTGTTTATTCCGATGGCATTCATTTATCTGGTGACCTCTTTAGAAGCTATTGGCGATATCACGGCGACCTCAAAGCTTTCTAACCAGCCAGTCGATGGGCCAAAATGGATGCAGCGCATTAAAGGCGGTGTACTGGTCAATGGCGCCAATTCATTCCTTGCCGGTATTTTTAACACCTTCCCAAGTTCGGTATTTGCACAAAATAACGGTGTGATTCAGTTGACGGGTGTAGCGAGCCGTTATGTCGGCATCTGGATTGCTGCTTTACTGATCATTCTGGGTTTGCTGCCTGCGGTTGCCGGGATTATCCAGGCGGTTCCGCAAGCGGTACTGGGTGGTGCAGTGATGGTGATGTTTGGTGCAGTAGCAGCTTCCGGCATTAATATTCTGTCTGGCGTACATCTGGACCGCCGTGCCCTGCTGATTATTGCGATTTCACTGGCACTGGGTTTAGGTGTTGCACAAGTTCCACAAATTCTTGAGCATCTTCCTGAGTTATTCCGTAATATCTTTAGCTCAGGCGTTGCTACTGGCGGTATTGCTGCCCTTATTCTGAATGTTGTACTTCCTGAAACAAAGAAGTAATTTCATGTCCAAAGAACACTGTCTAGGTCAGACTTAGGCAGTGTTCTTTATATTGGAGAGATACCTATGGATCCTAAAAGCGAAGTTTTATTAAGACAAGATGATTTTTTGTCGGGTCGCATCTTACTCATTAATGCACCGACAGATGATCTACTCGCTGAATTCGATGCCTCTATCAATCCCGCTGTCTGGACATGGAATTTTAATGATTTTCACTATTTCCAGTCGCAACAAGCAGATGTCCACTTTGGCGCAGAGATGCCTGAAGCTGAGTTTGATCAGGCGGTTATTTTTGTACCCAAGTCTAAAGAACTGCTCAATTATTTACTGCATAATGTGGCAGCACAACTTAAACCGGGCAGCAGTATTTTCCTGGTTGGTGAAAAGAAAGGCGGGATAGAGCGTGCAGCCAAACAGTTGCAGCCTTATGGTAAAACCCTCAAACTGGATAGCGCACGTCATTGCCAGCTTTGGCAACTGGTTCTAGACCACACGGTCGAGAAAAAATCACTTGCAGACTGGGCACAGCGTTATAGCGTCTCGACCCCGAATGGTGACCTGAATATTTGTGCCCTGCCGGGCGTGTTTAGTCAAAACCGTTTAGATATTGGGACTGCCACCTTATTACCTTATTTGTCACAAGTTACCTCGGGTAAAATCGCTGACTTTGGTTGTGGCGCAGGTGTGATTAGTGCGTATCTGGCAAAGTTGAATCCGAAAAACCGGATTTTCGCCATGGATGTGGATGCCTTTGCGCTGGCCTCCACCCAAATGACCTTTGATGAAAACCAGCTTAGCCCTGAACAGATCGAAATTAAAGCGGTCACTGGCATTGCTGATGCACCCTTGTTCTTGCATGCCATTGTCAGTAATCCGCCTTTTCATATGGGAATCGAGACCGATTACACGGCCAGCGAAACCTTGTGTAAAACTTCGCGTCGTCATTTAAAATCAGGTGGCGAGCTTTGGATCGTGGCCAACCGTTTCTTAAACTACCCGACCCTGATTGAACAAAACTTTGGTCGCTGCACAGTGAAAGCGGATCAACAAGGCTTTAAAGTGCTGTTCGCTAGCACACAAAAAAATATTAAGGAATCATGATGAGCGAAACGCAAAATACGATGCAGCTGCAGCGTAAGCTGGGTGCTCGTCATCTGAATATGATCGCCATTGGCGGATCCATCGGTACAGGTCTATTCCTGGCCTCGGGTGCGACCATTGCCAATGCCGGGCCAGGCGGAGCACTACTTGCTTATGCGCTGATTGGTGTCATGATTTATTTCTTGATGACCAGTTTGGGCGAACTCGCCACGCATAATCCTACCTCGGGTGCATTTTTCACTTATGGCACTAAATATGTCGAGGGCGGTTTTGGTTTCGCCTTGGGCTGGAACTACTGGTACAACTGGGCCATTACCGTAGCTTTTGAGCTGGTTGCCGTTCAGTTCATCATGAAATTCTGGTTTCCCGATATTCCTGGTGTTTATTGGAGTGCAATTTTCCTGGCTATTATTTTTGGGATTAATGCCCTGACAGTTAAAGGCTTTGGTGAATCTGAATTCTTCTTCTCTCTGGTGAAAGTTGTCGCGATTATTGCCTTTATCATTATCGGTATCTGGATGATCGTGAAGATTATGCTGACCCCAGGCGCAGAAGCATTTGCCAACTGGAGTATTGGTGACGCACCTTTTGTCGGTGGTTTCCAAGCCTTAATTGGCGTGGCGATGATTGCCGGATTCTCCTTTCAGGGAACCGAAATGGTCGGGGTGGCTGCGGGCGAATCGAAAGATCCAAAGAAAA
Source organism: Acinetobacter sp. YH12102 (assembly GCF_013419125.1). NCBI lineage: Bacteria > Pseudomonadati > Pseudomonadota > Gammaproteobacteria > Moraxellales > Moraxellaceae > Acinetobacter > Acinetobacter sp. YH12102. The sequence continues at coordinate 78,226 of NZ_VPAS01000011.1, forward strand.
CCATTCCGGTGGCAATCAAGCAGATTTTCTGGCGTATCCTGTTATTTTATATCGTGTGTATTTTCATTATCGGCACATTGATTGCCTACAATGACCCACGCTTATTACAGGCGGCTGCGACCGACAATATTGCGCTTTCTCCTTTTACCCTGCTCTATGAAAAGGCCGGCTTTGCCTTTGCTGCGAGCATTATGAATGCGGTGATTTTGACAGCCATTCTGTCTGCGGGTAACTCAGGCATGTATTCCTCTACGCGCATGCTATTTGATATGGCACGTAAAGGTAGTGCGCCAAAACTGTTTGGCCGTCTGGATCCACGTGGTGTACCGATGAATGCCCTGTATGCCACCACTGCAATCGCAGCACTGTGTTTCCTGACCACCCTCTTCGGTGAACAGGAAGTCTTTAACTGGCTACTCAATATGTCGGGCATGTGCGGCTTTATTGTCTGGCTCGGGATTGCGATTTCACACTATCGCTTCCGCAAAGGTTACTTGGCTCAAGGCTACAAACTGGAAGATCTGGCTTATCGCGCCAAGTTCTTCCCCTTTGCTCCTTGGTTTGCTTTTATTCTCTGTGCGATTGTCGTCCTTGGTCAAAACTATCAGGATGTTCTGGCAGGTCAATGGATGGGGGTTCTCTCGACCTATATCAGTATTCCATTGTTCTTGGCAATCTGGTTCGGATACAAATGGAAGAAAAAATCCAAACTGGTGTCTTATCAAGAGATGGATGTACAACCTATGAAACTTGATCAGGAATAAACCACCATAAATTAAAAAATCAGCCTACAGGCTGATTTTTTAATTTCTTAGATTAGTTATGCCGCATGACAAAATTACGGTCATCGATCACAATCACTTGCTGACAGATCCCCTCTGCCTGACGCTGCTGCTCGAATACATCTGCCGGCATCGTATCAAAACTGTCAAAGAAACTGATCTCATGTTCATCTATTGCATAGATCAATGAATGATTACCGACCCCTTCTAAGGTATCGTAGAAAACAATCACGAAACGGCCTGCTTCCACCTGCTGCTGGATTTCTGCATAAGAGATCACACGCTCTTCAACAGGTATTTTAAGTGTCTGTGCTTGTTGATAAAAATCAAGCTCGACTGGCTGTTTATCTGCATCATATTCGCTAAAAAAAGCAACATCCAGTCCCAGCGTCTGCAAAGCCACTGCAAGGCCAATAGTTGAGGCTCCCATTTCCGGATTGTGACGACAGAGCTGAACCAAGTCCGGAATATGCAGGTCAATTCCATAATGATGGAAAATCATCCAGATCGAGAAAATTCCGCTATTGGCTTCCAGATTTTGTAAATCTTCAGGAATTTCAACACCCATGTTATCACTCAATTACATCTTTAATGACTCAGTGTAGTCAAAATTCAGATATAAAAAAAGCGGCTCATAGGAGCCGCTTTTTTAACAATTCAATAATTAATTATTGAGCTTGTTGTTGACCTTCAACTAGTACAGTACGGCTACCAGTGATCGTCGCGAATACACGACGGTTCATAGCACGACCTTCTTTAGTGTTGTTGTCAGCAATCGGTTGATCCCAAGCGAAACCTTGAGTAGACAAACGAGATGCATCTACGTTGTATTCGTTCACAAGTGAAGATTTAACAGAGTTAGCACGAGCCAGAGATAAACGTTCGTTTAGTGCACGTGGACCAGTGTTATCAGTGTGACCTTCGATGCGAGCAGTAGCGTTTGGATATTCAACTAACTTCTCAGCAACTTTCGCGATTTCTGGTTTGTATTGATCTTTGATGTTTGATTTGTTGGTATCAAAGAACACACGAAGTTCCATGTTCAGGTCTTCAGTCAACTCTTGTGGAGCTGGAGCAACCGGAGTTACAGGCTCAACTGGAGCAACTTCTACTACTGGAGCAGCTGGTTTCAGACGGCCACCTAGAACTACGTTAAGACCAGCAAGCGCTGTATAGTTCCAGAATTTTTCGTCAAAGTGGTAAGTACCGCGAGCTTCAGTACGTAGTGCCAATGCATCGTTGATGTGCCAGAATGCACCGATACCCGCGTTACCTAGCGTACCTTCTTCTTCAAAACCACGACCAACACGACCTAATTGAACTTCATCAGCACCATCAAATTCATATTTGTAGTGACCCGCACCTAAAAGCATGTATGGCTTTACTTTGCTGTCATAGTTGCCAGTGAATACATCAGAAGTTGCATAGAAGTTACCTGCAATATTCTGACCTTTGTATTCAGCACCAGGTAGATCTGTCATATCGCCTTTTACTTGGCTATATTCAGCTTCAAAACCTAACCAAGGAGTAAGTTCTACACCAATAGCAGCACCTACAAATAAATCATCTTCCATTTGACCAGAAGTTGTTAACTCACCATCATTACCGTTATTGTTGTGCTGGGTGTCTTGGAATGTATAACCTAACATCAACGGAGTAACAGTTACGCCTGCATTTGCAGCAGCAAAAGGTGCAGCTACAAGCATAGCTAAAGCAATACGACTCATTTTCATGGATTTATCCTCCAGAGATAACAATTGTTGTTCAAGCTCAAGCCCGTAATAGGCCATCCTGAGATAGGCTTTTTATTACCCCAGTTTTATTCTTAAGCTATTCACATGGCATCATACAAACACTTTATTATTTTTCCAAGTGCTTGATTAATTTAATCAAGTAAATTATTGACAAAATTACTTACAATTTCCGTTGTAATTCAGTAATTTTTTACTCAATTTTTTATTCTGAATGACCTATTGTGATTGCCAATTATTTTTTAATAGCTTTCTTGAATTTTGAGTAACAGCTAAATTACACGCTCAACAAAGCATAAAAAACGCATAATTAATAACATGTTTCCTATAAAAATAATATATAAATCAGGTAACTCTATGTATAGAAAAATAACAAGAGCGTTCACTATTGTTGAATTGATTATCTGTGTTGCAGTGCTTGCAATTTTGGCCAGTATTGCCCTGCCTTACTTTCATGAATATCAGTCCAGACAGGAAGCCAAACAGATTCCTATCAAATTATCTGCGGTTAACCGTTATGCACGTAGTCAGGCTGCCGTGTTTCACCAGAATATTGTCATCTGTCCCAGTCAGGATTCACTCAGCTGTCACCCCAATCAATGGAATAAAAATATACTGGTCTTTATTGATAAAAATAAAAACCGGCAAGTCGATGCAGGCGAACAAATTTTACACATTGATGCTCTAAATCTTAAATATGGCAACCTGAGTTGGCGAGGCGCATTAAGTTCACCAAGTGTCACTTATCAGGCACATACCGCCCTTCCGATTGGTTCGAATGGTAGTTTCTATTATTGTTCTGCTCAACTTTCCAGCCAGCAGCGTATTGTACTGAGTAAAATGGGGCATATCCGGGTAGAAAGTCTCCCTTCTTGCTAACAGAACTATGCAGTTTATGATTGACTGCGATTAGCGCTTCAATCCTGAGTTTTTTTCAATATACTGCTTATGTTTGAAAAATTGATTAAAACTCATACGGAGATATAACAATGACCGACATCGTGATTGTCAATGGTGCACGTACAGCCATGGGTGGCTTTCAAGGCAGCCTTGCCAGTGTAACTGCTCCTGAACTTGGTGCCGCTTCAATAAAAGAAGCGATTGCTCGCGCAGGCTTACAAGCAGCAGATATTGAAGAAGTCATTATGGGTTGTGTTCTTCCTGCAGGTTTAAAACAGGGACCTGCACGTCAAGCGATGCGTCAGGCAGGTCTTCCGGATTCGACTGGGGCAGTAACCATTAATAAGCTATGTGGTTCTGGCATGAAAGCAGTGATGCAAGCAGCCGATATGATTAAAGCCGGCTCTGCAAATATTGTGGTGGCAGGGGGGATGGAATCAATGACCAATGCACCTTATGTGCTGCCTAAGGCACGTGGCGGGTTCCGTATGGGGCATGGTGAAATCAAAGACCATATGTTCCTTGATGGTCTTGAAGATGCCGAGACTGGTCGTTTGATGGGTTCATTTGCCCAAGATATGGCAAATACCAAAGGCTATACTCGCGAACAGATGGATGATTTCGCCATTCGCTCATTGAAACGTGCACAAACTGCTGTGAATGAAGGCTATTTTTCTGATGAAATCGTAGCAGTTACGGTAAAAACACGTAAAGGTGATGTGGTTGTTGATAAAGATGAACAACCCTTCAATGCCAATATTGATAAAATTCCAACCCTGCGTCCAGCCTTTGCCAAAGACGGCACCATTACCGCTGCCAATGCCAGCTCAATTTCTGATGGTGCATCAGCTCTGGTGATTAGCTCAGCGGATCATGCAGCAGCAAAAGGTTTAAATCCTCTGGCAAAAGTTATTGCCTATGCATCTAACTCGCAGCACCCTTCCGAATTTACCATTGCTCCAGTCGGTGCAATCCAGAAAGTACTGGATAAAACCGGATGGGCCGCTTCTGATGTCGACCTTTGGGAAATCAATGAAGCCTTTGCCATGGTGACCATGTGTCCAATGGATGAGTTCAAGCTAGCCCCTGAAAAAGTTAACATCAATGGTGGTGCATGTGCTCTCGGCCATCCTGTCGGTTCAACCGGTTCACGTATTATCCTGACTTTGATTCATGCGCTGAAACGTACCGGTGGTAAACGTGGTATTGCTGCACTTTGTATCGGTGGCGGTGAAGCGACTGCTGTGGCGATTGAGTTGCTTTAATTAAAAGTCTCCCTTTTAAAAGAGAGATTTAGAGGGATTTTAGAAATCCTCCCCTCTTGCGGAACATCGTTCCTCATCCTTTAATAAAGGAGGGGGAATTTTAGAAATCAAAAAGCCTCCAATTGGAGGCTTTTTATCGTCAAATATTCAAAGCTGTACTTTAAATGATAAGACTTAAAGAATTTCTTTACGAAGTTGCTCAGGTGATTTCATTGACAACAAGCCCGGTGCCACATCAAATGCTGTTTTTGCACCATACTGCTGCATTTGATTTAAACGATAAGTTGCACGTGCATAAGCAACTAAAACGCTGGCTGTAAATTCTGGATTACTTTCTAGTTTTAATGAAAACTCAAGCACTTGTTTATGTGCATCACTGGTGTTTCCACTACGAATCACAAAACCACCATGCGGCATACGTTGGTGATCTTGTGCTAAAGTTGCTTCATCAATGAAATTCACAGTCGTGTCATAGTCGGCAAAATAATCCGGCATGGTCACAATCGCTTGCTTCACTGCTTCTGCATCTGCACCCTCTGCAAGCACCACATAACACTCACGGGTATGTTTTTCTTTGGTCGTTAATACTGGACGAACACCACTACGTACTTTCTCAATTGCTTCTGTTGAAGGAATGGTATATTGCACCCCTGCTTTCACACCTTCTACACGACGAATGGCATCTGAATGACCCTGGCTTAAGCCTTTGCCCCAGAAAGTATAGGTTTCACCGTCTGGCAGTAAAGCTTCACCAAATAAGCGATTGATCGAGAACATGCCTGGATCCCAACCAATGGAGATCATCGCAGTTTTCTTGCTGGCTGTTGCAGGTGCATCGACCGCTGCATAATATTCAGGAATACGTGCGTGGGTGTCAAAACTATCGACAATATTAAACTGGCTGGCCAAGATCGGACCTTGTTGCGGTAAGTCGTCTTTTGAACCGCCACATAAAATCAGCACATCAATTTTATCTTGGAAATCTGTCAGTGAGTCCATATGGAACACTTGGGTTGCTGCGAAACAAGGAGATACCGTTTCAGGCGCACGACGGGTAAAAATACCCACAAGTTGTAAATCTGGATTCTTTTGAATGGCGGTTTCAACGCCACGACCCAAGTTGCCATAACCAGCAATACCAATACGGATAGAATTTTGCATAAAGACAAGTCACTTCATCATGAAAAAATTAAAAAAATAAATCAGATGACGATCCCATTAAAATCGCCCTCTTGATTGATTTTGCATACTCGAAAATTAGCGCTCTGCTCGCGTTACTCTCAGCATAAAGATACTTATGCTACAGCAATTCGCAGCAATTTAAAGCATTCAGGATAGTATAGAAACAATCATATCTATCGTCTAAAGCAAACAAAAAGCCTGCATTGCAGGCTTTTTGTTTATAAGAAAAATAGACTTATTTACAGACAAGCTTTTTAACTCTCAGGTTAGGCACCTGTTTGATAATTTGCCTGATTCACCGCGGTCGATGCCTGGTACGGATTTTTAAAATCATTTAAACCGGCAGCCGCCTCCTGAATGTCTTTACCTTCTTTAATCACGAAAGTATCGAAACCAGAACGCTTCATGTAGTTCAACACATCTTTGAATACATCACCAGTGGCACGAAGTTCGCCTTGGAAACCTTGACGGCGTAAAAGTGCTGCAAATGAATAGCCACGGCCATCATTAAAACCGGCGAATTCAATAAAGATTGCATCTAATTGAGCTAGCGGAAATTCATTGCTTTCAGGTGAAGCATCAACGGTTAAGTACAATGCTTTTTTACCTGAAACATGGCGAAGTTGATCTAACTGATCTACCGTCAGGACCACATCACCTTGTGGTAAAACACCCTCTTCACCGATGAGCTGATAAGTATTTTCTGTCACTGTGCCATCTTTAGAGAGCACTGCGAGTGCGGTATTAAGCATATGCACGCTCCTTGAATGGTTGGATGCCAACACGGCGATAAGTATCGATAAACTCTTCAGCATCCTGACGTAGATCAAGATAGGTATTAAGAATTTCTTCTACAATATCCGGCACTACATCTGCTGCAAATGACGGCCCAAGAATGTCGCCAATTGAGGCATCATGGTCTGCATTACCGCCAAGCGTGATCTGGTAGAATTCAGCGCCTTTTTTATCAACACCCAAAATCCCGATATTACCGACATGGTGATGACCACAGGCATTCATACAACCAGAGATGTTCAAGTCCAGTTTACCCAAGTTGTAAATGGTATCCAGATCATCAAAACGGCGTGAAATCGCTTCAGAAATCGGAATCGATTTTGCATTGGCCAATGAACAGAAATCACCGCCCGGGCAGCAGATGATGTCGGTCAAGAAACCGATATGGGCACGTGCCAGGTTGTTTTGTTCAAGAGTTTGCCATACAGCGAACAAATCTTTTTGCGGCACATCGACCAGCGAGATATTTTGTTCATGCGTGGTACGTAATTCACCGAAAGTGTACTGATCGGCAAGGTCTGCAATCAGGTTCATTTCTTCGGTGCTGACATCACCCGGTGCAATGCCGGCACGTTTCAGTGAAATCGTCACAATACGATAACCTTTCACTTTATGTGCATTGGTATTGATATTGAACCACTGTTTGAATTTTGGATATTGCGCAAACAATTCAGTAAAATCTTCATCTGCATAATCTTGATAATCAAATGGGGTGAAGTTTTCATCCATTTTTGCCAAGGTGTCTGCATCGATTTTCAAAGTCTTAACAGTATGCGCAAATTCAGCTTCAACTTTCTCAGCAAATACCGCTGGCGTTAAAGCTTTGACCAAAATTTTGATACGGGCTTTATATTTGTTGTCGCGACGACCATGCAAGTTATACACACGAAGCACTGCTTCAAGATAAGCAATCAAGTCTTCACGTGGCAGGAACTCACGGATAAAGCTGCCAATCACTGGAGTACGGCCAAGACCACCACCCACTTTGATTTTATAGCCCATTTCGCCGGCTTCATTACGCACAATATATACACCGATATCGTGAAATGCAGTGGCTGCACGGTCGGTTTCTTCAAGCGCAGAGACTGCAATCTTGAACTTACGTGGCAAGAAAGCAAATTCCGGATGGAAAGTTGACCATTGACGGATCAACTCACAGGTCGGACGTGGATCGGCAATTTCACCAGCCACTACACCGGCATACTGATCCGTCGTGGTATTACGGATACAGTTGCCTGAAGTCTGAATCGCATGCATTTGCACGGTCGCCAGTTCAGCCAGCATATCTGGCACGTTTTCCAGTGCCGGCCAGTTAAACTGGATGTTTTGACGGGTCGAAATATGCGCGTAACCACGGTCATATTCTTTAGCCAAATCAGCCACTTTACGCAGTTGCTTTGAGTTCATCAAACCATAAGGCACTGCAATACGTAACATCGGCGCATAACGCTGTACATACAGACCATTTTGCAGACGAAGCGGACGATACTCATCTTCGGTGAGTTTACCGGCTAAATAACGTTCCGTTTGGTCACGGAACTGTGCAACACGTTCATTAATCAGTTGCTGATCGAAATCAGTATATAAATACATGGCGTACAGCTGCTAGTAGTTTCTATTATATCGATCGCAAGGATAGCGAGATTAAACCTATCAATAAAATGCTTTTTATACATATTTCATAGCTGTTTTATTGATAAGCCTGCCAAAGTTTCACTGATATCACGGTTTAGCGCATTTAGTGTAGTTTTAAAGCAATAATGCTTTAATTCATCAATCGTTAGCAGTTATCTTCATATAGTGATATTTCAATCTTTTACCCTTTTTGTCTTTTAAATAATTAAAAATATTACCATTTTTCACTCTCACCCAAAAACTGACCGGCAAAATCATAACGTATCTTTGAACGTGAAAATTTAATCGGACAGGCCAGTTGTGCTTCGGTCTGCTGACTATCAGGTTTTAATGGAACCTGTACTAGCCATTCTCGCTGTTGCGCTAAATCAGAATGCAAAGCTTCTTCAAGTTTTAGCACCGGCTCGACACAGACATCCAGCGCTGCGAATAGTGTTTGCCATTCCGCTAATGGTTTTGACTTTATTCTATTTTGAATTGCCTGTTTCACCGCAGCACGATCTTCTGGAGCAAAAGAATTGCCTTTTTCTAGAATAATCGGCAGTTCTAAAGCCTGTGCCAATCCCTGCATAAATTGAGGTTCCAGACTGCCAATCGACAGATAACGTCCATCCTGTGTTGCATAATAGTCATAGAAAGTCCCGCCATTCAGATAGCCAGACTCAGGTCGTTGATGCTGATTGCCAGCCAGACTGGCGGATGCGGCCAGATTATTCATGGTGACCACACAATCGGTCATGGAAATATCAATATATTGACCTTTACCGCTGCGCTGGCGTTCGATCACTGCCGCCAGAATTGCAATCACGGCATGCATAGAACCACCGGCTACATCGGCAACCTGAATGCCTAAAGCAGGTGGCCCACTTTCGATCCGGCCACTGTGTCCAGCAATACCGGACAAGGCCAGATAGTTAATATCATGTCCTGCTTTCGCTTTGTAAGTACCGGTTTGGCCATAGCCAGTGATGGAACAGTAAATTAATTTGGGGTTAATTTCGCTTAAGGTTGAGTAGTCCAGCCCAAGCCTTTGCATCACGCCGGGACGGAATTGCTCAATCACAATGTCATAATCTGCAACCTTGGATTTGACCAGTTCGATATTGGTCGGATCTTTCAAATCCAGTGCTACCGATTGCTTGTTTCGGTTCAGATAACTCTGTGAAGTGGCCTGTCCATTGGCAAAGGGGGGCATTAATCGCAACAGGTCCGGGCGGGTCGGTGATTCAATATGCACAACCTCGGCGCCGAGATCAGCCAGATATAATGTCGCGAATGGGCCTGGTAATAATGTAGAAAAGTCTAGAATTTTCAATCCTTTTAAGGTATATGACATTGGAGTATTTACTCTACTTATATTGCTTTTTTCAGCATCATAGAAACATAAATGCATAAAAACAATGTCATGTTCAGCCATTTACCTTGATAGTTTCGGCAATCTAATATGTAAGAAAATGGCAAAGGTGTTCTTGTAAATTGCCATTGCTTTATTATTTTTCGTCATTTAGGTCAAATATTAGTGAACATTAAAGAGACTGAAGGATTAAACATGAGTCGTGATACGATCAGTATCCATTTCGTCAATGCAGCCTTATCTGGCGTCAAGCGCTTAGGCATGGATGTCGATACTTTATTGTCTCACGTCGGAATTGAAGCAGAACTGCTGCATCAACCCAAAGCCCGTATTTCACCTGAACAATATACCCGCTTTATTAAAATGTTATGGATGGTGACCCAGGACGAGCATGTCGGCTTTGACAAACAGCAACGCCGGTTAGGCACTTTTGCCATCATGTGTCAGCTCATCATTCATGCCAAAACCTTAGGTGATGCACTGGAACTTTCCTCGCAGTTCTATAAACTCTTCGGTGATGACTGGTCGGTGACCCTGGAACGTGACAAACACGAAGCACGTCTGGTGCCCCTCATTCCAAATGCGATGGATCCGGATCATTTTATTACCGAAAGCATGCTGATGATCTGGCATGGTCTGGCATCTTGGCTGATTGAACGTCGTTTACCGCTGGAACGTGTGCATTTTAGCTATCCACGTCCAGTCCATGCCGATGAATATGATGCCCTGTTCTTTGCGCCGGTAATGCAGTTCGACATGCCACGTACCGAAATCACCTTTGCTGCGGACTATCTGGACCTGCCGATCCGTCAGAATGAAGAAACCTTAGAGGAATTCTTAAAAGCTGCGCCTGCTCAGCTCCTAGTGAAGTTTAAAAATACCAACTCGCTGACCTCAAGAATCCGTGATGTATTGAAGAGCCAGATTGGCGAAGAAATGCCGACATTGAATGATGTCGCGTCAATGCTGTATTTATCTCCTCAAACCTTGCGCCGCCGTCTAGCAGCCGAAGGTAAAAGCTATCAAGGTGTGAAAGATGCCTTGCGCCGTGATGCCGCGATTCATCTGTTATTGAATCCAGATCTAACCCTCGAAGATGTCGCGCAGCAGGTCGGTTTCAGTGAAACCAGTACCTTCCATCGTGCCTTCAAGAAATGGACCGGTGTAACCCCAGGTCTATATCGCCAGTTGCATGGTTATCATTAATTAAAATTCTTGATATCCTCTTCTCCAGCCCAGGCTTCCAGACCTGGGCTTTTTTTATTGGCAAAAATCGTCAAATGATCTGGTCCGTTCTCGTCATTGCACTTCAAAATTTAAGTATTACACTCGAGTCATTAGAATAATTTTCAGCAAATTAATAAAAGGGACATGCTATGAGCGAGGCATATATTATCGACGCCATTCGCACGCCACGCGGAAAAGGTAAAAAAGATGGATCTTTACATCAAGTCAAACCCATTTCATTACTGACTGGCTTACTTAACGAACTTCAGGCACGTCATCAATTTGATACATCAAAAGTCGATGATATTGTGCTGGGTTGTGTCACACCGATTGGTGATCAAGGCGCCGATATTGCCAAAACCGCGGCGATCGCAGCGGGTTGGGACAATGATGTCGCCGGTGTACAAATCAACCGTTTCTGTGCTTCCGGTCTGGAAGCTGTCAATCTGGCTGCACAAAAAGTCCGTTCTGGCTGGGAAGATCTGGTCGTTGCAGGCGGCGTCGAATCCATGTCCCGCGTAGCGATGGGTTCCGATGGCGGTCCTTGGGCACTAGATCCTGAAACCAATATGGCCTGTGATTTTATTCCGCAAGGTATTGGCGCGGACTTGATTGCCACGATTGACGGTTATAGCCGCACCGACGTAGACCAGTTTGCCGAGCAATCCCAGAAGAAAGCCGCTGCCGCACAAGCCAATGGTTATTTCAACGCTTCTGTTATCCCGGTCAAAGACAAGGCCGGTGTGGTGATTCTGGACAAAGACGAATTTATCAAACCGACCACAACTGCTGAAGGCTTAGGCAAACTCAATCCTAGTTTCGCGACCATGGGACAGATGGGCTTTGATGCCATCGCCCTACAAAAATATCCTGAAGTTGGCACGGTGAATCATGTGCATCATGCCGGGAATTCTTCCGGAATCGTCGATGGTGCAGCCGTGGTTCTCATCGCATCGGAACAAGCGATCAAAGAACAAGGTTTAAAACCGCGTGCCAAAGTACTGGCAACGGCGCTGGTCGGGGCTGATCCTACCATTATGCTGACCGGCCCTGCCCCGGCAGCACGTAAAGCTTTGGCTAAAGCTGGCTTGACGATTGATGATATTGACCTGTTTGAAGTCAATGAAGCTTTTGCTGCGGTGGTGATGCGATTTATTAGCGAACTCAATGTTGATCCAGCGAAAGTGAATGTGAATGGTGGTGCAATCGCTATGGGTCATCCATTGGGCGCAACAGGCGCGATGATTCTGGGAACTTTACTGGATGAGTTAGAACGCCAAGGCAAAAAACGTGGACTAGCCACACTGTGTGTCGGTGGCGGTATGGGCATCGCCACCATTATTGAATTGGTTTAACTCAAATATTTAAAGTGTTTGATTCACGTTTTAGTCATATGCAACCTGAGCAAAACCAAAGCACTGCTTTGGTTTTAGCGCAAGATCATTGTTTTACAAAATTAATAGATTTTGCGTATGACAATGGTTTTGCCTACTTTTGCTAAATGAGAAATACATTTCGTAAGGCAGGTCGAACTGAAGCTTAAACCAAGAATTTAGATGAATTTGGAAAGGCTCCGGAATAAGGAAAATTTCTAAAATCTAATCAGGATATTAATTCCAAATTCATCCCATTATGATCTGGATAAAAATTTATGAGCGCAATTCAATATCAAAAAACTGAAGATAATATCGTCATTCTGACCTTTGATTCTCCAAACCAGTCTGCCAATACCATGAATGCAGATTTTCGTAGCGCTTTGGCTGAAACCGTAGAAAAACTCAAAGCTGATGAAAATATTACTGGCATCATTTTCCGGTCTGCGAAAAAAACCTTCTTTGCCGGTGGCGATCTGGATGAACTGATTCAAGCTACACCTGAACATGCGACTGAATTCTTCAACATGATTGAAGAGATGAAAGCGCAGATGCGTTATATCGAAACCCGCGGCATTCCGGTTGTGGCTGCACTAAATGGCACAGCACTGGGCGGTGGCTGGGAGATTACTCTGTGTGCCCATCATCGTATTGCCTTGAATGACCCTAAAAGCAAGTTTGGCCTGCCTGAAGTCACACTGGGTTTACTACCCGGTGGTGGTGGTATTGTCCGTAGCGTGCGCCTGCTCGGCCTGCAAAATGCCTTTCCCTTGTTGATGGAAGGCAAACAGTTGGGTGTAGAGAAAGCCCGATCTTTAGGGCTGATTCACGATGTGGCAGACAATACCGATGAACTCTTAGACAAAGCCATTGTCTGGATCAAAGCCAATCCGAAGTCACAACAGCCTTTTGATGTAAAAGGCTACAAAATTCCGGGTGGTAGCCCTTCAACGCCAGCAGTTGCACAGATGCTGGCGATTGCCCCAGCGATGCTGCGTGATAAAACCAAAGGTTGCTATCCTGCACCTGAAGCAATCATGTCGGCAGCGGTGGAAGGTGCTCAGGTCGATGTCGATACGGCGCTGACCATTGAATCGCGTTACTTTACTTATCTGGCCACCGGTCAGATTTCTAAAAATATGATCGCTACTTTTTGGCATGGATTGAATGCGATCAAATCCGGTGCCAGCCGTCCCCAAAAGGTTGCGAAATGGAAAGCCACTAAAGTTGGCATTCTGGGCGCAGGCATGATGGGTGCAGGCATTGCTTATGTGACTGCCAGCAAAGGCATTCAGGTTATTTTAAAAGACATTTCGATTGAAGCGGCTGAAAAAGGTAAAGCTTATAGCCAGAAACTGCTGGATAAAAAAGTAGCTCAAGGACGTTTATCTGCTGATCAACGAGATCAGGTTTTAAGCCTGATTCAAGCGACTGCATCCAATCAAGATCTGGCCGGTTGTGACCTGATCATTGAAGCGGTGTTTGAAAATCCCGCACTGAAAGCTCAAGTCACACAAGAAGCAGAACAGTATCTTGCCAGTCATGGCGTGATGGCATCGAATACTTCGACCCTGCCTATTATAGAGTTAGCCCAGGCTTCAAAAAATGATCAAAACTTTATCGGTCTGCATTTCTTTAGTCCGGTCGATAAAATGCAGCTGGTCGAAATCATCAAGGGGCAAAATACTTCAGCAGAAACACTGGCCAAAGCCTTTGACTTTGTCCAGCAGATTGGCAAATTACCGATTGTGGTAAATGACAGCCGTGGCTTCTTTACCAGTCGTGTCTTTGGTACGTTCGTTCAAGAAGGTTTGCGCCTGCTGGCAGAAGGCGTGCATCCGGCGCGGATTGAAATGGCTGCACTCAAAGCCGGTATGCCAGTCGGGCCATTGGTCATTCAGGATGAAGTGTCCTTGACCCTCTCCGAACATGTGGCCAATGAAAGATACAAAGTCTTAGAAGCACAAGGTCAGACCATCACCAAATCACCCGCAGATGAAGTCATTCACAGTATGATTCATGAGTTTAACCGTAAAGGTAAGGCTGCCGGTGCAGGTTTTTATGATTATCCAGAAAATGGTAAAAAGCAGCTCTGGACGGGTCTCAACCACTGGAAAAAAGAGGTTGATCTTTCTGAACAGGAAATGATGGATCGTTTCCTGTTTGTGCAGGCACTGGATACCGTGCGCTGTCTGGAAGAAGGCGTGCTGGAGTCTGTGGTCGATGCCAATGTCGGTTCCATTTTTGGCATTGGCTTTGCAGCCTGGACGGGTGGCGCGGTGCAATTTTTAAATCAGTATGGTCTGGCCAAGGCGCTGACCCGTGCCAAGGTACTCGAAAACAAGTATGGTGAACGCTTCAAAGCACCGCAACTCCTGAAAGACCGGGCAGCAGAAGGCCAGCCGATTCAATAATTTTGAGCTCTAAATAAAAAGAGGAACTGAGTTGCTCTTTTTATTTTCCGGATCTGGCTGAATCAGTGGATACACTCGTCTAATGACAGATTTTGATCTGCTTTTTGATCAATTTATGTTATAAAGTTACATAAGTTTGATATCCACGTGGGTAAGACCTATGACTGATCACAGTTCACCTGAAAAATCCCCTTGGGGTTGGAAAGCACTTATTATCTTCTGTATTTTAGGTGGATTATTCATGTTTATTTTTTGGCTTGCGGTGACGAATGAACCGGATTACATGCCAAGCCAGCAAAATAAACAGACGACCCAGCAGCATGCTTTTAAAAATGCACCGACCATGTCTCCTGAAGCAATTGCGAAGGCTCAAGCAGATCGTGAGGCACGTGCGACTGCCAATACGGCTCATTCCGATACAACAGCGAATGAACATAATATGTCAACTGAAGAACATGCCAACATGGAGAGTGCCGAGCATAGCTCAGCGCATGGCCACTGATCTTGATTCAGTAAGGGCGTAAAAAAAGCGAGGTCAATGCCTCGCTTTTTTGTATCTCAATAACTAAAAAATTAAAGCTTTAAATACATATCAATATGCGGGATGCCGCAATCCAGATAGTCTTCGCCCTGAACCTTAAAACCCAATGCCTGATAAAAACCGATGGCATGTACTTGCGAAGACAGTTTTAAATCTTTTCGATGATCTGCTTTGGCATAATCGATAATGGCCTGCATCAATTGCTGCCCAATCTTCAAACCACGATGTGACTTTAATACTGCAACACGACCTACACTGTTATTCGCCAGCAATCTTGCAGTGGCTATCACATGACCCTTTTCATAGACCACAAAATGGATGGAAATGGCATCTTGCTCATCCCATTCCTCTTCAGCGGCAATATTCTGTTCTTGAATAAACACGGCTTCGCGAATGGTTTTGGCATGCTTCGCTAAATCCTCCCAACCACCCGAAACAATTTTAAGCTCTGAATCCTTTAGCATTTAGAACCAATCCCCTGCTGATTCCACTGATTATTCAATAACAATTCCAGTGAATGTTTTTGGATAGCGTACATTTCTTTCAAGTCCTGAATCTGTTTCAAGACCTCCTGATCCGGTTGTTGGTAATCTTTGCGTTTCGTCGCCAGAATCATTTTATTTTTACTGGTATGTTCCAGTGCCACAAACTCAAAAACTTTGGTTTCATAACCATAGGCTTTCAGCAATAACGCACGAATGGTATCGGTCAGCATTTCTGCCTGTTGACCGGCATGAATACCAAATTGCAGCATCGGACTCAGCACTTTTGGCGCCTGTAACTGTGGGCGCAATTCCTTATGGCAACATGGCGCACACATGATCATCTGTGCATTCAGGCGAATACCGCTGTGAATCGCAAAATCCGTTGCCACATCACAGGCATGCAAAGCAATCATTACATCCAGACGTTTCGGTTCATAAGTACGCACATCGCCCTGAAAAAAGTCGAGCTGATCAAAGCCAGATTGTTGCGCGACCTTTTGGCAGAACTCGACCATTTTCGGATTCAGTTCCACCCCTGTAACCCACGGCGTCTCACCATGTTTTTGCATATAGTCATATAAAGCACAGGTCAGATAGCCTTTACCGGAGCCAAAATCCACCACACGCAGACCTTCGACTTGTGGCTTGAGCTGCGCCAATGCACCCGAAAAAATCTCGACAAATTTATTAATCTGTTTCCATTTACGCGCCATGCTCGGAATGATCTGCGCGTTATGATCGCTAATGCCGAGATGCTGTAAAAAGATGCTGTCCTGATCAACATAACGTTGTTTAATCCGGTCATGGCCCTGTTCAGCGGACTTGGCCTGAAGCGTCGAGTTTTTGTTTTTAGTACGGGTCAACATGGCTTTTTTCTTGTTTTTTTTCAGCTGTAACTCTTCATCTAGCGTCATTAAATTGGCTTGCTTGCAACATGCTAATAATACTGTCACCTGTGCCAGTGCATCCGCTAAAGGATAGTTTTTGGTGACATCCTGAGTTTTATGGCGATACAGACAGCTCATTACTTTTTGCCCATTTAATGAAATGACTCGCAAGGTCATTTTCTCTAAATCCTGTAGTTCACCTTTATACTGGCTTAAGATCAGACGATCAAATTGATCACTTTCAACAGCTTGCTGAAATACATCTAAAAACTGCTGTTCTTGGTCTGAGAGAGTTGCCAACGTTGACATAGATAAAACCTGAAATGAATTGCCCCTCAAGTTTAAATCTTCTTAACCTAAAAGCAAAATTGAATTACTATACAAATGTATATTTTAAAGAAGAATGACAATCATGCAGAATGCGCCGCTGGTTCCAGATTATGATCACACTGAGGAACGAATTAATTATATCAGTCATGCTGTGGGTGCTGGACTATCGGTAATTGCTGGTATTCTTTTGATTATTAAAGGGTCTTATCTCAGTACTGGACAATGGATTGGACTTTGGGTCTATGCGCTGAGCATGATCTTGCTCTTCTCTGCGTCCATGCTCTATCACATGGCCACCGCAGCAGACCGTCGTTATTTTTATAAAAAAGTTGATCATACTGCAATTTATTATTTAATCGCCGGAACCTATACGCCTTTCCTGTCAATTGCCATTCCAACAGCCAAAGCCCAGTATTTATTGATTGCACTCTGGGTGATCGCCCTCATTGGTACACTGTTCAAGTTCGTTTTCATTCATCGTTTCCAGAAAATTTCTTTGGCGGCTTATCTGGTCATGGGCTGGCTGGCGCTACTGGTAATGGATGATATGCAACAATATCTCAGTGCTCAATCTTTGACCTTTCTGGTCATTGGCGGATTGGCTTATACCGTAGGTGCATTGTTTTACGCTTTAAAAAGAGTAAGATATACCCACGCTATCTGGCACATATTTGTATTGATAGGCGCAGGATCACATTTTCTGTCTATCTATCTTTACGTGATTTAATCATCTTCTTTTTCATTTCAGTGACCCTGAGCGAGTTAAAGCGAGAAGATTGCAGTTGTTTTTTTAAAAAATTACGCCTTTTTTAAAAAGATTACGCTTTTAAAACTAAGCTTTTTTATTTTTAGTAAGTGTAAGGTTCTCCATGGCGTCGTCTAATTCTGCTGCTCAGCCAGCACAAAATTCAAAATTTCGCGTTTTAACCGCGAGCTTGGTCGGTACTACAATCGAGTTCTTCGATTTTTATATCTATGCCACTGCTGCTGTCATTATTTTTCCATATCTGTTCTTCCCTGCAAGTACAGATCCGATGACTGCCACCATTCAGTCGCTTGCCACTTTCGCCATTGCCTTTATTGCCCGCCCGATTGGTGCGGCACTCTTTGGTCATTTGGGTGACCGGATCGGGCGAAAAGCCACATTGGTCGCTGCCTTGCTGACCATGGGTATTTCCACCGTTGCGATTGGCCTCTTGCCCACTTATGCGCAAATCGGGATTGCTGCACCACTCTTGCTTGCACTCTGTCGTTTAGGTCAGGGCTTGGGGCTGGGTGGTGAATGGTCAGGTGCAGTACTTCTTGCCACCGAGAATGCACCTGAAGGTAAACGTGCCTGGTATGGCATGTTCCCGCAACTGGGTGCTCCAATCGGCTTTATTCTGGCAACAGGTTCTTTCCTGACGTTGGGCGCTTTCATGTCTGAGGCTGACTTTATGGCTTGGGGCTGGCGTATTCCATTTATCTCAAGTGCCTTGCTGGTGATTGTCGGTTTATGGATTCGTTTAAAACTGCATGAAACCCCGGCATTCCAAAAGGTGCTAGATAAACAAAAAGAAGTGAACATTCCATTTGTTCAAGTCTTCAAAAAACATTCTCGCATGCTGGTACTCGGCACCATCGCTGCAATCTGTACCTTCGTGGTGTTCTACCTCACCACAGTATTTGCATTGCAATGGGGTACTAAACAGCTAGGTTATTCTCGTGAAGAATTCCTGCAATTGCAGTTGGTTGCAACCCTATGTTTTGCTGCCTTTATCCCACTTTCTGCAGTATTGGCCGAGAAATTTGGCCGTAAAACCACCTCGATTGCAGTCTGTGTTATCTCTGCCATCTTCGGGATTTTCTTTGCAGATATGCTGGAATCTGGCAGCACGCTGGTGGTATTCCTGTTCTTGTGTATTGGTCTGGCGATCATGGGCTTAACCTATGGGCCAATCGGTACTGTATTGTCTGAAATATTCCCGACTTCAGTACGTTATACCGGTTCTGCATTGACCTTTAACCTGGCAGGCATCTTTGGTGCATCCTTTGCTCCGCTGATTGCCACCAAACTGGCAACAACTTATGGTCTGTCTGCAGTCGGTTATTACCTAACCGCAGCATCAATCCTGTCACTGATTGCATTTCTGTTGATTCGTGAAACCAAGAATGATGATGTAAATAATCAAATTTAAAGTCTTAGTTTGATTTAAAAGCCAGCATTCGATGCTGGCTTTTTTATGATTTCACAACAAAACTCTGCTACTTATCTCGTTAAATTTGCTCAACAATCAAATGGACTCAACCAGACAATGAGGCAAGGCAATGCAGGAACTTATTGAATCCCTAACCCAGGAACAGTTGGTCAATATTATTATTTTGCTGGAAGATGATAAAAAAATAGAGGCCGTTCGCTATATCACCGAGCACACGACCTTGGATGAAATCCAGGCGCTGCAAGTGATTGAGGAAATTGTCCGTGAGCACGATGTGGTCATGAAAACTGAAAGCACAGGACCGCGCTTTAGTGATGATGCGGGTGAGATTGACCTGGTAACGCCTCCCCTTGAAATTCCGACCCATCCGAGCCTGAATACCCCCACAGAAGCTGAAATCACCGCACGACAATTACGCGAAGACGTCCCAACCCGAAAAATTGAAAATAAAATCTGGATTCTGGCAGCCATTGCAGTGCTGTTATTGATCCTGATCTGGATCATCAGTTAAAGCTGAACAGGACAATATCTCCATTTAGATCAGTTCAATAATATCAATGGTGGGTGGTACTCTAAAACGAAAAGGTACGCCGACCAAACCGGTGCCAACCGTGACAAACACATCTGCATGTTCATGACGGTACATGCCCTTCTTGTGCCCCAAAATTGATACTTTTTTCATGACATAATCGGTCAGCCAAGGCAATTCCACCTGTCCGCCGTGGGTATGTCCAGCCAGCATGAGAGGACGTGTCGGCAATTTGGGAATCATATCCACCGTATCGGGATTATGCGACAAAATGACCCAAGGCTTGTCCTGAGGTAAATCTGGCAGACTGCGCATATCGGCTTTACCCGCCCAGAGATCGCCCACACCCAAGAGCCGAAATTCATCAAATTCGACAATTTGCCCTTCAATATCCATGACCTGATTGACTTGCAGTGCATAACGCAACAGTTCCTGAATCGGTGGTCCCGGATATTGCTCGTCATGATTGCCATTGACGGAATAGACTGGGGCATGAATTTCTTTTAAAACTGCCAGTTCTTGTGCCAGTTTATTTTCCGGCTCATAAGTCCAGTCCCCGGCCACCACCACCAAATCGGGTTGAACATGATTTAACTTATGCACAATTTGTCGCAACTGCCGTTCATGACCAGAAAACAGACCGATATGTAAATCTGCAATCAGGGCAATCCGGACGGGTTGCTTTAAGCGTTTATCCGCATTGATCTGATATTGTGTCGTTTTCACTTGAATTAAATGCGGCTCGATAAAGCGTGCATAACTCAAGACGGCGCTGATCAAAAATACAAAAACAGCTTCATGCAAGGAATAATAACCGCTCCATCCGGCATAAATACTGAAGAACACCAGTGGAACCAGTAAATAGGACAGGTAAAAAGCCAACAAATGACAAAATGCTTTAAATGGATGAATGGTCTCGGTACGAGATTGACTCGACCATGCCTGGTACACAGCCCAGATGGCCAGAATGGCCATGCCTAAATAAAAATAAAAAAGTACGGAACTGGTATCCCACATAGATTTGCCTTGTCGAGTCGAGAAGCTGATTACTGGCTTTATATTTATCTTTTCATAGCTGGCAATTATACTCAATTCTAATTTTTCATTCTTCGACTTATATGGCCACTGCTCCCCACGTTCAAGCTCATTCAAAATCTCCCAGCTTTTCATCAATTTATCGCTATAAAGCTGGGATTTTACTGAGCTGTAGCATGATCTTGGGTCTTCCTGCATGCAGTACTTTGCCCAAGCAAACTGAGCAGCCTAGCCAAATGGCATTTGAAACAGATACCTCACAAACCAGTTTGGCGCAAATTGTTGAACCTTTACGTGAACAGAACATCGGCCTGACCGGTTATCGTGTGCTCTATGACCCACTCGAAGCACTGGGTGCGCGTATCCAGCTGATTAAGAAGGCCGAGCGTAGTCTGGATCTACAATATTATATTTGGGACAACGACCGGATTGGCACCCTTGCCCTGCATGCGATTATTCAGGCGGCAGATCGTGGCGTAAAAGTGCGTCTGCTAATGGATGACAATAATGCCAAGAAAATGGAAGGTATTTATCTGGCCTTAAACCAGCATCAGAATATCGATGTTAAACTGTATAATCCCTACCGTTTTCGAAAATATCGTGCCATGGACATGGTGCTGGATTTAAAGCGTATTAATCGCCGCATGCATAATAAAAGTTTTATTGCCGACAACCAGATTGCCCTGATTGGTGGACGCAATATGAGTAACCAATATTATAATGTCAGTGAAATTTATCAGTTTTCCGATGTCGATGTGATGCTGGTCGGTGCAGCATCGGATGAAATCATTCATTCCTTCGATGAATACTGGAATGATGATTATGCCTATCCGGTGCAACAGATTGTCAATCCGCGCCATCATGGCTTACGCTTTCCAAGCCTGAAACAACAACTGGAAAAGCACAGTCAGGATCAGGCCACACAGAATTATCTGGATCTGGCCAATCGTTCCAGAGCATTTGACCAATGGCTGGAACAAAACATTCAACTGGATTGGGTCGAAGCCGAAGTGGTCAAAGATCCTCCAAGCAAAATCAAGGCCAAGGCCAAAGCCGAAGAACATCTCAACTTCCAGTTATTACAACATCTGGAAAAACCTGAACAAAGTGTTGATATTGTCTCTGCCTATTTTGTTCCGGAAAAAATTGGCGCAGATCGTTTAAAGAAACTGGCGGATGAAAATATCGAGGTCCGTGTCTTGACCAATTCGTTTAAAGCCAATGATGTTGCCGTTGTACATGCCTTTTATGCCAAATATCGTCAGGATTTATTGGAAAATGATGTGCAGCTATATGAGTTCCTTGCAGCGCCAGATGCCGATCATCTCAATGCCAATACAGCGGAAATTTCCAAAAAAGCCAAAGTCAGCCTGAAAGGTCTGAGCCGCTCCAGCCTGCATGCCAAGCTGATGGCAATCGATCAAAAACAGGTGTTTATTGGTTCTTTTAACTTTGATCCACGTTCTGCCTATCTCAACACTGAAATTGGTGTCTTACTGAATAGTCCCTCTTTAGCACAGGCAGTGCACCAAACCATGGATCAGAACTTAAGTAAATATGCCTATAAACTGGTGCTGGATGCCAACCAGAATATTAACTGGAAAATCAAGAAAGCCAATGGAGAGGTTAAAACCTTCACCAAAGAACCCGGAATAAGATGGTACCAAAAAGCTGGGCTCAAACTGGTGTCCTGGTTGCCGATCGAAGGGTTTATGTAAGTGACAAACAGCTTGAGTTGAACTATTTAAAATAGCCTCTTCTTTAACGCTGCCTTCTTCTCATGGATTTGCCCAAGTTTCAGAGATATGAGTGTGGCAAGGATGTCACATATTATCTATCACGACAGGACGTCGTGTATGGCTAATAAAGACTTTTGCCTACTTTTGGTCTGTCAAAAGTAGAGTTTCGCCAACACAAAGCCATTTAAATGTTTAAAGCAAAGATAAGGCTATACACGTCTATTCCCAAGAATAGATATCAAATGCCTAAATTTCTCATCCAGTTGTTTTTTATTAAGTCTTTTCTAGTACACGCGATTGCAACTCCACCAAGCCAGCCTGCATGGTTTGCTGTACCACACGGGTCAGGCTTTCAACAGTGTGCCCCTCAGTCGCGATTGCAGGTAAAGCCACTAAATGTGCAATCACTTGTGGCATTTCCAGTACTTTTTTGACATGGGCTGCAAAACTGATGTCATTGATAAACGGCGCAACCACATCGAGGTCGCCCTGCTGATTCACATAACAAATCAGGCAAATTTGCACAGGACGCTGTGCCTCAATCGCAGCACCCAAAATCCGGCCGTGTACTTTTTTAATGGCTCGCCCATCTGAAGTGGTGGCTTCAGGAAAAAATAATACGGGAATATTCTGTTTTAAAAATCCGGTAATCTGTTCGCGGATACGCACCGAATCACCAGAACCACGTTTGATAAATAAAGTGCCGCCACCTTTGGCCAATTTACCCAGAATTGGCCAGTTTTCAATTTCTGCTTTGGCCAGAAAAAATACGCGTGCCCCTGAACCTAAAACTGCAATATCGAGCCAGGACACATGGTTACTCACCCATAAAGCGGGTTCGCGCGGAATTTCACCGTGCACCTGGACTTCTATGTTGAATACTTTGCACAACTGTCGACAAAAATGTTGCACATAACGGGTATTGGTTGGATTGTTCGGATTTTTGTATAAACCGTGACGGAAAACCAAATAGAACCCTTCACTGATAACAGCCAGTGAAGCTGTTACTTTTCGCGTATAAAGCCAGAATTTTGCCAAGCCATGTCGGTGAGATGTTTGATCTTGTACAGTTGGGTTCATAAAAACGTCACTAAATCCTAAGCTAGATACAGGGAATATCCACGAATTAAACTCATTCTATACTGTTCATTCGCAACATGCATTGATAATAAAAACCGACCAATAAGATCTATATCTTCAATTTTAATTGGATTAATGAATAATTTAGAATAAAATCATCGGAATATTGGATCAAAAAGGATCGCTGCCATGCCAGATCAAACCCAGCCTGCGAATGAAAAGCTTCAGCCTTTACAAGTGCTCAGATATATTTTGGGTGGTACCTGTATCTATGCCGCTGTACTGGTAACACTTGCACAACTGTTTGTCACCGCACTTTAAACCAAAGCCGCGCTAATTCAGTATCTGCCTCGCTCTTTTTCAACTACACTAAAGCTTTCAAGTGGAGATTGGCCTGAGTGGAATATTTAGAACAACATCGGGGGAAAGAACGCATCATTCTGGTGAGTGTCAGCGTACAAATGCTGGATGACCTTGATGCTGAAGAGTTTAATCTGCTGGCGCAATCTGCAGATGCCGAAATTCTGGAACATATTCATGCTCAACGCGTCAAACCGGATGCCAAATTTTTTATCGGTTCAGGCAAAGCAGAAGAAATCGCCGAATGCGTAGAAGAACTGGACGCCAATCTGGTCATTGTTGATCATGCCCTGACACCGGCCCAGGCCCGTAATCTGGAACAGGTCATCAAGTGCCGTGTGGTCGATCGTACCGAACTGATTTTAGATATTTTCGCCCAGCGTGCCCGTACCTATGAAGGCAAGCTGCAAGTCGAACTGGCACAACTGCAACATTTATCATCCCGCTTAATTCGCAGCCGTGGCAATCTCGACAGCCAAAAAGGCGGCATTGGCTTGCGTGGCCCGGGTGAAACCCTGCTTGAAACTGACCGTCGTTTACTGCGTATTCGCATGGGACAACTGAAAGTCAAAATTGATAAAGTCCGCCAGACCCGAATGCAAGGTCGTATTGCCCGTCAAAAAGCAGCTGTCCCCACTGTGTCTTTGGTCGGTTATACCAATGCCGGCAAATCGACCCTGTTTAACCTGCTGGCCAAGAGTGATGTCTATGCAGCCGATCAGCTTTTTGCCACCTTGGACCCGACTTTAAGACGTCTGGAATGGGATGGCATCGGTAATCTGGTATTGGCAGATACGGTGGGTTTTGTTCGCAATCTTTCCCACTCGCTGGTTGAATCCTTTAAGGCGACCCTGGAAGAAACCGTAGAAGCTACCCTGTTGCTGCATGTCATCGATTCAAGTAGTCCAGAAATGCTGGAGCAGATTGAAGCGGTTGAAAAAGTCCTGAAAGAAATTGGTGCCGATGTTCCGATCCTGCAGGTTTACAATAAAATTGACTGTAGCGGCGATGAGGCCAAAATTATTTATCGACGCCCGGGTGAGCCAGAACGTGTCTATGTTTCAGCACATAGTGGCGAAGGGATCGACCTGCTGCGTAAAGCGGTACATGAAGCCCTGATGGGACAATTGCAATCCTTTGACCTGATTCTGAAACCCGCCTACGGCAAGCTGCGCAACCAGCTTTATGGTTTAAATGTAATCCAGTCAGAACATTATGATGATGAAGGTCAGCTGCATTTACATATTCGGATTGCAGCACAAAAACTGGAGCAGCTGATTAAACAGGCGCATTTACCTTTAGATGAAATTTTGGGAAAACAGGCGCAGCAGTTTCAACGTCCACTGGAAGCGTTTGAAATCCGGTCAAAGATCGAGTAAAACTTGATAAGTAAACTTAATAATTGATCATACGAATGAACTGGATAAAACGAATAGACTGGCCAGCATGGATCGGCACCCTGTTACTTATTATTGTCTTTCGGGAAGCATCCGTCTGGCTCATGACCCAGCTGGATCATCCTGAATTGGGCAATCTGGTAGGGTTACTCAGCTTATTGATTGCCCTTTTTACCTGGCGCTATTTCGGCAAACTTCCCGCTCGTCTCGTAGACACCAATAACAAGCTGATGAAGGAAAGCGCCTTTGCTTTCCTGCCTGTCAGTGCAGGTGCACTGATGATGCTGGTCCATATGGGCCAGAAAATTCCGGCATTTTTGTTCATCATGTTTTTCAGCACCCTGATTCCTTTATGGATTTACGCCAAAATGGCCAAGCGCTGGTTATAGGAGTACCGCATGTTATCTATTTTATATGGCTTTGCGGTCACGCTGATGGCCTATCTGATTGCCAAACCCTGTAACCGGATCATCCCGCAAATTCCTGTCATCGTATTTAGCATGTTCTTTGTGCTTGCAATTTTATTTGTGCTCGGGATTCCTTATCAAAATTACATGGATCAAGTGAATCCGCTCTTCAATCATTTACTTGGCTATGTGACCGTCGCCCTGGCCATTCCACTGGCTGCAATGCGCTATGATGACTTACCACTAAAAGCGATTATCGGTATCTTGGTTTTTGCCAGTATCAGTGCTGTCGCCCTGCCAATGGGACTGGCATATCTGCTGCATATGTCTTCCGCAGATATTATGGCTTTCGCGACTCGGGCGGTGACGACACCCATTGCGATTAATATCGCCACCTTGCTGGATGCTCCAATCAGTATGGTGATTCTGATTGTGATTCTTTCCGGAGTGATTGGCGCAGCATTTTCACCGTTTATCCTGCGGCATATCAATGATGAACGTGCTTCCGGACTGGCCTTAGGATTGGCAGCACATGCGATTGGTACAGCTCAGGCCTGGCAGCGTGGCAGTGTTGCGGGACGTTATGCCGCTTTCGGTATGGCAGTCAATGCGGTGTTTACTGCCATCTGGCTGCCTACTTTTATACTTTATTTGCAAAAAATGTGACTAGTGAATCATTTTAATTGTTTGTTTTGTGCTTTAATCGTTCCTAATATACAAACATAAAACAATTTTATTCAAGGAACAGAAATATGAAAAAGGTTCAATTATTCTCGGCTTTACTTTTAACCTCTTTCAGCCATCTGGCCTTAGCTTCGGATCTGTCAGGGACATGGCGTAATATCGATGATAAAACCGGTTCACCTAAAGCATTCCTGGAAATTCGCGAAACAGCTACAGGCACTTATACGGCCAAAATTACCAAAATCACGCCGCGCCCGGGCTATACCCCAAAAGAAAATTGTGTCTCTTGTCCTGCACCTTATACCAATAAACCGATTCTTGGACTGGATGTACTGACAGGCCTGAAGCACACCGGCAATAATAACTTTGCTCAAGGCAAACTACTCGATCCATTATCCGGGAATGTGTATAGCACCAAGGCAAAATTAAGCAGTAATGGTAAACGTCTGACTTTACGCGGCTATGTAGGCGTTTCGGCCCTGGGTCGCAGCCAGACCTGGATTAAACAGGATTAATTCATACTCTATTGAATAAAATGTGATGAGTTTAAAATTTAGCAGAGAGAAGCTTGCATTTTCATACATTAAGTTGTATGAATATTGAACATATGCTTTTCTCATGGATTATGAAAGTATAATAAGTAGAATTTACATAATATGTATCAAATGGAATTTGATGCGTTGTCATAAGGATATCGTATGCAGAAAATTGCAATTTTAGGTGTATTTACAGCCTCTATAGTCACCTGCTCCATGGCATTTGCGCAGGAGTTATCGGGTTTCTGGCAACAGATTGACGATAAAACCGGCTCACCTAAAGCACTGATTGAAATGAAAACTCAGGCAGATGGTTCTTATACTGGGAACATTCACAAAGTTACACCGCGACCAGGCTATACGCCACGGGAAAAATGTATAAAGTGCCCACCCCCATATACAGACAAACCGATTTTAGGACTAGAGATCATTAAAGGGCTGAAACCAACCAGCAAGAATAACTATGGACATGGTCAAATACTCGACCCTTTAACTGGCAAAATTTATGATTTAAAAGGGCGGATTTCTGCCAATGGGAAACGACTGACTCTACGTGGATACATTGGGATATCTGCCATCGGCCGTACACAAACCTGGATTCGCCAGGATTAATAAAGCAGCACATTTGTGTTGGAGATATTTTATTTCATCTATAAAAAAAGGGATAAATATAATGAAACAATCTAAATTAGGATTAATATTCATCGCTGCCATGATGACTGGCATTGCGTATGCACAGGACTTAACAGGCACCTGGCAACAAATTGATGACAAAACCGGTTCACCAAAAGCAGTGATTGAAATTCGCCAAAATGATAACGGTACGTTTGCCGGAAAAATTATCAAAGTTACGCCACGTCCGGGCTATACCCCACAGAAAACCTGTAATAAATGTCCTGCTCCCTATACCAATCAACCTATTCTGGGCATGGATGTACTGACTGACTTAAAACATGTGGAAGGCACCAATAACTATGAAAAAGGCCGTGTGATCGACCCGTTGGCGGGTAAAATTTACGATGCCAGAGTACGTCTGAATGCCAATGGTAAACGTTTAACCTTGCGTGGTTATGTCGGCGTTTCTGCTTTAGGCCGCAGCCAGACCTGGATTCGTCAGGATTAGTATCCAATTCTCAATATTAATAAAAGCTGCCAACTTGGCAGCTTTTTTTAGTACATTAACTCTATAGTATTCAGATAATTATTGACTATTTAATCATAATTCCTAACATGAGGGCGCGATGACAAAAAACTCTCTGGAATGACTCTCTATGTTAAAAAAAATATTACTTGCCGCATTGACCACAGGGTTTAGCATGACCCTTTGGGCGGAAGATATTACTGGAACTTGGCAACAAATTGATGATAAAACGGGAGCTGCCAAAGCGATTATCGTAATTAGCCAAGAGCCTAACGACACTTACTCTGCTAAAATTGTGAAAGTTACCCCTCGTCCGGGCTATACACCACGTGAAAAATGTAATGCCTGCCCTGCTCCCTATACCAATCAGCCCATTTTAGGTATGACAATTATCAAGGGCTTAAAACATGTTAAAGGCACCAATAACTATGAAAAAGGTAAAGTGATTGATCCTTTGGCAGGTAAAATTTATGACGCAAAAATGCGTTTAAACAACACTGGCAAACGTTTAACCCTGCGCGCCAGTGTAGGTGTTTCAGTACTTGGTCGTAACCAGACCTGGATACGTGCAGACTAATAGATAGTTTAAAAAAGCCACGTGATCACGTGGCTTTTTTTATTGGATTTACTTAGATCACCGGATTATTAACCGCGAACATCTGCTGATCTTCCAGACGGAATGCCATGAGTTGATTGCCCCAGACACAGCCACCATCGACATTTTGAATTCGGTCCGAAATAGTTTTACCATTTAAGGCAGCCCAGTGACCAAACAGAATCTGATGGCTTTGCGCTGCTAATGACTCAAATTCAAACCAGGGTTTAAAGCCTTCCGGCATTGGATCATCTAGCGCATCTTTAAAGCTGTATTCCAGACGCCCCTCTGCATCAGTGAGACGCATCCGGGTCAAATAATTCACGATACAGCGAATACGCTCATGGCCCTTTAGCTGGTCTGACCACAGTGCGGGTTCTTTCCCAAACATCTCTTTCAAAAAATCATCCAGCACATCGAAGTCATCATTAGAAATGATGGCTTCAACTTCTTGTGCCAATTGAGCAGTTTTTTCTGCATTCCAGATATTCGGAATCCCTGCATGGGTCAGAATAGTCTGCTCATTTGGAAATAGACACAGCGGCTGTTTACGCAGCCAGTCAATCAGGTCATCGCTGTCGATGGCATCAATCACATCACGAACATTGTCTTTTTCTTTAATCGGCTTGATGCCGCGGGCATAGGCCAATAAAGTCAAATCATGATTACCCAAGACTGTTGCAGCCGATCCCTGTTCGGCCAGCTTCTTGATAAACCGCAGTGCAGCAATTGAGTTTTCACCTCGTGCCACCAAGTCTCCAGCAAACCAGATAAAGTCCTGATCTGCATCGAAGCGGATTTCTTTGAGCAGAGCTTTCAAGGCCTCAAAACAGCCTTGCACATCGCCAATTACATAATTATATCGAACAGTGCGGTTCATCGTTATTTAAGCCACCATTTGATCTGAAAGTGCAACAAACTGTTCAAGGGTCAGAGTTTCTGGACGTGCCATCGGGTCAACACCCGCTTTTTCAAAACCATCTTCAACCAGCATGCCTTTTAAGCTATTGCGCAAGGTTTTACGACGCTGGGTAAAGACATGAGATACCAGACGTGCCAGCGCTTTTTCATTTTTGGCCATAATCGGCTTGTCTGCATAAGGCTCTAAACGAAATACTGCCGAGGTTACTTTTGGTGGCGGATTGAAAGATCCCGGTGGTACTTCAAACAGGAAAGTCGGTTTGCAGAAATACTGGATCATGACTGACAAACGGCCATATTCCTTAGTATTTGGTAATGCGGTAATCCGATCAACCACTTCTTTTTGCAGCATGAAGTGCATGTCCTGCACTTTGCCACCAAATTCCAAAAGATGAAAAAGCAGGGGAGTAGAAATATTATAGGGCAAGTTACCAACCACGCGCAGCGGACGGCCTTCTTCAAATAATGTTGAATAATCAAAGCGCAGTGCATCGGCTTCAATAATGGTTAAACGTTCTGGATGTGGTACACGACCCGGCAGGCCCGCAGCCAAATCACGGTCAAGTTCGACCACAGTCAATGCATCACATTCACCAATCAAAGGTGAGGTCAATGCAGCCAGACCCGGCCCAATTTCCAGAATGTTCTGACCTGGACGTGGATTGACTGAGCGTACAATTTTGGCAATGACACGTTGGTCATGTAAGAAGTTTTGACCAAATCGTTTTCGAGCCTGATGCCCTTCTTCTTTTGGGTTTAAGGCATTAATTTGATACATAAAAACATTTCCAACGTGAGTGATGAACAATAATCAGTGGCGCGCCAGATCGAGGGCTAAATCGACAGCAACGTGCAGGCTGGAACTTTTCGCAAGTCCCGTACCCGCAAGGGAGAGTGCTGTGCCATGATCTACAGATGTACGAATAAAGGGTAAGCCGAGGGTAATATTAATGGCTTCACCAAAGCCCTGTGATTTTAACACAGGTAAACCCTGATCGTGATACATCGCCAGAACCGCATCGGCATCTTTTAAGTTTTCCGGGGTAAATAACGTATCTGCGGGCAAGCTTAAACTCATATTGATGCCTTGAGCACGGTAGCTTTCGAGTACCGGATTAATCACTTCAATTTC
Source organism: Acinetobacter sp. YH12102 (assembly GCF_013419125.1). NCBI lineage: Bacteria > Pseudomonadati > Pseudomonadota > Gammaproteobacteria > Moraxellales > Moraxellaceae > Acinetobacter > Acinetobacter sp. YH12102. Next base: position 108,901 of record NZ_VPAS01000011.1, read on the forward strand.
TTCCATGCCCAAATAGCCACCCTCGCCTGCATGCGGATTGAGACCGCAAACCAAAATATGCGGATGTTCAATCTTAAATTTGGATTTCAGATCGTGAATCAGGATATCGATGACTTGATGCAAACGCTCTTTGCTAATCGCATCGGCAACGGCACGTAAAGGAAGATGCGTCGTTGCTAAAGCCACACGTAAAGTCTTGGTCGCCAGCATCATCACCACCCGCTCAACGCCTGCAAATTCTTGATAATATTCGGTATGACCGCTGAAATGGATGCCAGCTTCATTCATCACAGACTTTTGCACCGGTGCAGTTGCCACGCCGACACTTTTAGCTGACATGGCATAGTCCGCAGATCGTCGCAGTTGTTCTAATACATAAGCGGCATTGTTCGGGTTCAATTCACCTAATACCACAGGCCGATTGAGTGGCACATGTTCAACATACAGCTGACCTTTTTTTGAAGATGCGTCCTGTCCGGTATATTCAATCAACGCCACAGACAATTTCAATTGATCTGCACGGGCTTTCAGCATATTCAGATCGGCCAATACTACAATCGGACGTTCATCCACACGTTCTGCCAGACTCAGGCAAATATCAGGACCAATTCCAGCAGGTTCCCCGCTAGTGACATATAAAGGCAGCATCATCTTCTCAATTTGGCAAAGCTGAGAAATATTATAACCCGATCATATCCAGGCTGCAGCGATCATTGCAAAGTGTCCTTATAAATCAATATTTTGATACGATTGAAAGGATGGTTACAAATATAGTCATCGTTTTTGCGAGATATTCAGGTTTATGCCTTTCCTTATTTCAGGAGATTAGATAAAATACAGCGCTTGAAATTTCAATTTTCATTTGTGATTCTTCACGTATTCGTTTAGAATCGCGTCTCCTTTAGTTTGGACAGATTCCATAGTCCAAACCAACTATAATAGGTAGTGGTTTAATGAAAACTCTCAGCGCTAAGCCAGCTGAGGTTCAACACGACTGGTACGTTGTTGATGCTTCTGGCAAAACTTTAGGTCGCCTTGCGACTGAAATCGCTCGTCGTTTACGCGGTAAGCACAAGACTTCTTATACTCCTCACGTTGACACTGGCGATTATATCGTTGTAATCAATGCTGAAGAAATCACTGTGACTGGTAAAAAGTCACAAGATAAGAAATACTATCGCCACACTGGTTTCCCTGGTGGTATCCGTGAGACTAACTTTGAAAAGTTAATCGCTCACAAACCAGAAGCAGTTCTAGAAAAAGCTGTTAAAGGTATGTTACCTAAAGGTCCTCTTGGTTATGCAATGATCAAGAAAATGAAAGTGTATGCAGGTACTGAGCATCCACACGCTGCTCAACAGCCACAAGTTTTGGACATCTAAGGGATAACAGCACATGGCTACTAATTATGGTACAGGTCGCCGTAAGACCGCAACTGCACGTGTTTTCCTATCAGCTGGTACTGGTAAACTCGTAATTAACAACCGTACTCTTGAACAGTATTTCGGTCGTGAAACTGCTCGTATGGTGGTTAACCAACCTCTTGAGCTGCTTGAAGCAACTGAGAAATATGACCTTTACATCACTGTTGCTGGTGGTGGTATCGGTGGTCAAGCAGGCGCAATCCGTCACGGTATTACTCGTGCATTGATCGCTTCTGACGAGACTTTAAAACCTGCTCTTCGTCAAGCTGGTTTCGTTACTCGTGATGCTCGTGAAGTTGAACGTAAGAAACTTGGTTTACGTAAAGCTCGTAAACGTCCTCAGTTCTCTAAACGTTAATTCGTTTACCGAACCGGACAAAAAAGCCTTGGATTATTCCAAGGCTTTTTTTATAAGTATTCATTATCAATATTGAAGGATATTTTTGCGGTTATTGTTCATGTATATCTTTACCCCAGCCCCCGTCATGGCACCAAAATGATTTACTCAGATAATAATTTGCCACACCAATAACAATAAATAGCAGGATGATGAGCGGTTTAATAAGCATGCTGTTTTTCTCCAGATATTTTTCTTATAATCTACCTTGGCTCAAGCCGATTGATCTTTGATGCTTGGTGCTTTTTAGGTTGAATTTTAGTATCCTAGTCTATTCATTAGAACTTCATCAGGATTTATGTCAGTCGAAAGCGCGCCTCTTCAAGGAATTACCTTATATAGTCATGCCGATGACTTCCGTTCCCATTGGATTCGCTATGTGCTTGCCGAGAAGCAAATTAAATACAACCTGATTCTGGTAGATACAGATGACGAGGATCTGGCCAGTCTCAATCCTTATAATCAGTTGCCGATGCTGATCGAAAATGAACTCAAATTATTCAATACTTCAATTATTTCTGAATATGTAGATGATCGCTATCGTCAGAATAAACTGTATGCCGATGCGCCGATGCCGCGTGCGGAGCAACGTCAATACATCTGGCGCTTTGAAAATGACTGGCTACAACTGGCCGATATCATGTTACGTCATCCAGACACCCTAGATAAAAAAGCCAAAAACCAGGCACAGAAGCAGTTACAAGATATCCTGACCTCATTGATGCCACTATTCCAGCATTTTCCCTATTTTATGTCTGAACAATTCAGTATTCTGGATTGCATGTTGGCGCCAATTTTTATCCGCCTGAAACAGATGGGCATAGAATTACCGCAGCAGCAATGCCGTCCATTTTATTTATATTGCCAGCGAATTTTCAGTCGTCCTGCCTTTGTAAAATCTATGACATTGCAGGAAAAAAACCGTTATTCAGCACAAATCAAGAACCTGTAGAGAAACATCATGTCCGAACAAGAATTCAACCTTAGCCCTACTCGTCCCTATATGGCACGCGCAATCTATGAGTGGGTTTGCGATAACAATATGACGCCCTACTTGCTGGTCGATGCGACACGTCCAAATACCATGGTTCCTGAGCAGTTTATTAAAGATGGGCAGATTGTGCTGAATATTGTGCCTCATGCGGTACATGCGCTACATATGAGCAATGATGCAATTAGCTTCTCTGCTCGCTTTGGTGGTGTCTCTCGTGATATCTATGTCCCTATGGCAGCCGTACTCGGTATTTACGCACGTGAAAACGGCCAAGGTTTATTCTTTGATCCAAGTGAATATGAACATACACAAACCGATGAAGATGCTTTAAAATCAAGCACTGAAGAAAAACCTGAACAGCCAAAGAAAAAACCAACTTTAAGGTTATTAGATTAAAAAATAATGGAGCAAGTGAATGGCTTTTGATTTAGTACAATATTTTGTTGAACAGATAGAAACTCAAAAGCCTGAGCTTCTAAAAGACCATACGAAAGAAGAAAGACGAAAATATATAACTGAAATTAATGCCTTAACTTTAGGCAAACTGATTACCGAGTGGCGCAACAATCCACAAAAAATTTATAACGAAATTAATCATCCTGATGAATTATATATACTGGAAGTCGTGCGTCATCTGGCCACCCATTCGGAAAACCAGTCAGCTCTGGATCGAACTCAACTAGAACAAAGCACCTCGGAAATTTTCCATTTACAGCTCACTGAATTAAAACAGTTACATGATACCGGCAATCATAATCTTAACAGCATTCAAGAACTGCTCACCGGCCAGATTGAACATTTATCCGGTCAAGCAGATGATTGGGTTTGGACAACAAACAACCTAACAGAACTCAAAGGCTCTAAACCAATTGTACAAGAAGAGCTATCATTGGAGGCATCAATGAAGGAGTTTAATCAAATGGTAAGCCAGAATCATCAGCATCAAGATGTTGAAGACGTCGTTCTTGTAGAAACCCCAACATGGGCAAAGATTGTTGAACCCATCATTGCCATTGCAATTCTTTGGGTATTAATCGCAGCCGTAATGCGCGTATTTGGTTAAAATGAACTGCAATCAAAAACCAGCATTTTGCTGGTTTTTTTATTTGCCAAGATTTATAAGATCGGCCTATCAATTATTTTAGAGCAAACCCAAGATTCAAGATCTCCTATCACTCCTATAAGAACAACCCTCCTAAGAAAGTTTTGATCAGCTTTGAAATATAAATATATTTAAGCACTTCAATAAGTTTGAGAAGCTCTAGTAGTTTCAATATTGCTTATTAAAAGTTCTTAAAAATCCCACACACAAAAAAACACCCCCCTGCTTATGCAGGGGGGTGTTTCGAATAATGAGCTGGCGATGACTTACTCTCACATGGGTAACCCCACACTACCATCAGCGCAAAGAGGTTTCACTTCTGAGTTCGGGAAGGGATCAGGTGGTTCACTCTTGCTATTGTCGCCAGCACAACTGTTTATGGATACTTGCCTTGGTCTTATTTCGTCACTTTTCAGTGTATGCCAATGCTTTTTCCAAATGAGTTATTAACAGAATATTTGTGTTGAATTAAGTTTGTTTAGTTTAACTAGCTTGATCACTAAATCAAGTTATTTTGCTTAATATCGAATCAATTGATCCTCACTTCTTTCGAAGTTCGTACAACAACTGTTTGGGTGTTGTATAGTCAAGCCTCACGAGCAATTAGTATTGGTCAGCTTCATGCATCACTGCACTTCCACATCCAACCTATCAACGTCGTAGTCTTCAACGGCTCTTTAGGAGACATAAAGTCTCGGGGAAATCTTATCTTGAGGTAGGCTTCCCGCTTAGATGCTTTCAGCGGTTATCCCTTCCGAACATAGCTACCCGGCGATGCGACTGGCGTCACAACCGGTACACCAGAGGTTCGTCCACTCTGGTCC
>NZ_VPAS01000012.1:0-104951 GCF_013419125.1 Acinetobacter sp. YH12102
GCCTATTTAAGTGATGTTCTGAAAAGGTTGCCGACACATAAAGTGACCCAAATAGAAGAATTACTGCCACACCGCTGGAAATCCAACTCAAATTAAAAAATAGGCATGGGGTTCAGCGGACGCTTACAGTATTTCAAAAATAAAGTTAGGATCTTCGATAGCAAAAGATATTGATCAACTAATTATAGACTTAGTAGAACAAATTCTTCATTTTGAAAATCCTAGAAAAGAAAAATGGTTTCAAGAGTGGAACTCAGTAGAGTCTATTTGATTTTTATAAATTATTAGAATATAGATGAATAATGTATCCTCCATTGATTTGTTTTGAGTAGGCCATTAAAAAAGAGAACGGACTTAAAAACAGGACTCTGCTAAAATTTCCTCTTTCTATTTTAGACAAAGTTTAGCCTGCTTAAACGAGCAGGGTGACAATAAAAACTCCCATGCAAAACATCCAAACCCAAAAACTGACCCGTGCCACACTCATGTTCCCGCTGGCACTGGTTCTGTTTGAATTTTCCGTCTATATCTGTAATGACCTGATCCAACCAGCCATGCTATCGATTACCCGTGATTTTGGGGTAAGCAGTTCATGGGCGCCATCCTCCATGTCCTTTTTCCTGTTGGGTGGGGCATTTGTTGCAGCGATTTTGGGGCCATTGTCCGATCGTCTTGGACGTAAAACCGTACTCTTGGGCGGCGTGGCATTTTTCACAATTAGCTGTCTGGCAATTTTACTAACACCCAATATCGAAAGCTTTTTATTCCTGCGTTTCTTACAAGGCTTTGGACTGTCCTTTATTACCGCCGTAGGTTATGCCGCCATTCAGGAAAGCTTCGAAGAGCGCGATGCCATCAAAGTCATGGCACTCATGGCCAATGTTTCTTTACTGGCGCCATTGCTCGGGCCGGTACTGGGTGCCTTTATGATTGATCATATCTCCTGGCATTGGGGCTTTATCGGCATTGCATTTCTGTCATTTTTAAGCTGGTTTGGCCTGAAAGCCAAAATGCCAAACCTGAAAGTCAGTGTTCCGAAGCAGCCGTTTAGCTATATTCTGGATGACTTTAAACAGGTTTTAAAAAATAAACGCTTTGTGATTATGACCGCGGCACTACCTTTGGTCAGCCTGCCGTTGATGTTATGGATTGCCTTGTCACCCGTGATTCTGGTCGAGCAGTTTGGATTCAGCAGCGTGCAATATGGTCTGGCACAGTTTCCGGTTTTGGGCGGCTTGATTATCGGTAATCTGGTTTTGCTAAAAATCATCGACAAAATGCCGCTAGGGAAAACTGTACTCTTGGGTGTGCCATTGATGCTGTTTGGTACAGGCTTATTAATACTCGGTCTGTTTATTCCAGATTATTTTGTGCATTGCCTGATTATCGGCACCACCTGTATCAGCCTTGGTGAAGGCGTAAGTTTCTCGGTGCTGTACCGTTTTGCACTGATGTCTTCTGAAGTGTCCAAAGGTACGGTGGCTGCTATGGTTTCGATTATCCTGATGCTGAGCTTTTTCGTGGTGATTGAAGCAGTTCGAATGGCTTATGAAGCCTATGATATTTGGGCCTATTGCATCGCCTCTTTCATTTTGATTGCATTGTGGTTTACTTTGCCGCGTCTGAGCTTAAAGCAGATTATTTCTGAGCGGAAGGTGAGAGGGGAGTTTTAAAGCTCCTCCTTTTATAAAGGAAGGCTATACCCTCTCTCTAACTCTCTCCCAGAGGGGAGAGGATTTTAATATCTATTGAAGCTCAGCGACGGGCTGCTCTAGTTTCTTTAATTTCAGATCAAACAAAAATGGCCCAAATGGCAAAATTGAAGCGATCAGGCCCATCAAAAACATGCTGAGCGACCATTTTTGCTTTTCACAGACCGCAAATAACACCACTAAAAACAGTACAAATAGTACGCCATGCCCCATACCAACATATTTCACTAAAATCGGATTATCCATCATGTATTTCACGGGCATCGCGATAAATAAAAGTAGCAGAAATGAAATCCCTTCAAACAAACCGACCAGACGTAAAGTTTTGATGTTCATAAGACATACTGATTTAATTAAATTAACCCTGAGTGTACCCAATATAAATTGAAGATTAAATCTTAAAAATAAAAATATATTCAATATTTATAATGAGTTATAACCGAGTAAAGCGGTTGGTTATTGAGTTTCACGATACTATTATTGATGGCATAACTGCAAAAAAACTTTAAGTTTTCCGACAATAAACTGATCTATTTCAAGAGCAAAAAAGTTATTTAGATGCCAACTCTAAAGAAAATTTCATGAAAAAAGACGAGCAGATAGCCCGTCTTTTTCTTTTTATATCTACACTAATCTGTTTAGATCACACCACATGCAATGCGGTCACCACCACCACCTAATGGTAAGGGGTTGTCAGAATAGTTGTCGCCGCCGGCATGAACCATAATGGCACGACCCTGAAGATCCGCCAGTTTCAAACGTGGTGCAAGCAGGGTGACACGGGCAGTACCGTCAGTATTGACTTTTAATGCGGGCAAATCACCGAGGTGACCGGTCACCGGCGTACCATGATTGGGGGACTGGTTCGGATTGTAATGACTACCGGCAGCCAGTGCTGCACCCATCTTGCCATCTTTCATGGCGGGTGCACATGAACCATTTTCGTGAATATGGAAACCTCGCTCACCGGCAGGGAGCTGTTTCAGGTTGGTACGTATCACCAGACCGGCTGGACTGTCACTGAGTAATACGGTGCCAATCTCTTGACCTATCCCCTCAGCGGTTACTGCATTTACAGTCACGGCTCTGACCAGTTCATTCGATGGAGAAGTCGAGGCGCAACCTGTGAAAAGTGCAGCACTGAGCGCACAAAGTGTCGTAATTTTAAACAATGAAGACATGGTATTGGCATCCTGATCTTTATTCTGTTTTGTAAATCTATTGAAACAGAGCAAGATCAGAAGCTCTATATAGAATCAGTACTTAAATGTTTTGTTTTGTTTAAGTCGATTCAATCTGTGCTTTAAGGTGCTTTGGGCGGTGTGTCTTCGGTCTGTGGATCGATGTCATGTGCCATGGTGGCTTTAGGCATCATTAAGGGTTCATTCAAATTACTTTCATGTAACCATTCACGCCAAATTGCCAGCAAGACTGCAAGAATCACTGGACCAATGAAGACGCCGACCAGACCAAAACTGGCAATACCGCCCAAAACACCAAACATAATCAACAGGAATGGAATTTGTGTTGCGCCAGAAATCACCAGTGGACGAATTACGTTGTCGGCCGTGCTGACAATACAGACACCCCAAGCCATCACCCCAATCGCCTCAATCGTCTGTCCCTGTGAAAAGAGCCACAGTGATACTGCACTATAAGCCACCGGTGGGCCGAAAGGAATCAGGGCGAAAATAAAGGTCACAATGGTCAAGACCATCGGATTCGGTACACCCGCGACAAAATAACTCAGACCTGCCAATAAAGACTGGGCAATTGCAGTCAAACCAACGCCATAGACCACCGCACGTGTAGTGGCAGAAATGGTAGAAAAATAATGATGCACACGTGGCCCGACCACCATCTCAAAAGCTTTACGCACCTGATTTAAAATGGTCTGACCATCACGGTAGAAAAAGAACAGCGAAAGTATCGCAAAACACAATTTAAAGATATTTTTACTGACTTCATTCAATACCACTTTGCCGTAATTCAGATGACCTTGAATCCAGCTCGAGATCGATAGCGCGATACTGTTTGGATCGGTATTGATTTCATTTAAAGTTCGGCTAATTTCCTTGCCGACAATCGGAAGGCCACGAATAAAATCCGGTACATCCAGATGACCGGAAAAGACCTGTCGCTGCAATTCAAAATACAGATTACGACCTTCATGCTGCAACATAAAAATGGCGAAGATAAATGGCAGACCAAACACCAGAATCACGGCCAGAATCATCACGGTTGCACTCAGCGTTGGCCGATTGCCGCACATGCGTAACACCGACTGATACAAGGGCCAAGTCATATAGGCGATAATCGCTGCCCAAACTACAGGGATGATGAAATATTTGAGTATATGAAAACTCAAAAAAATCAGGATAAAGAACAATCCAAATAATAAGACTTTTTGTAATGTAGGCGCGTACTGTTGCACTGAATTTAATGGCTCATTTTTTAGGTCGTGTTCAGGCATATTAACTGAAAAAAAAGCGATCGAAAATGACGGCTTGGTAAGTAGCGTGATTATTTTCCCAAAGCAGTGTTAGGATTCAGCGGACTGGCTTAAAACCACTGACTGGGATCATCGATAATGGCATTCAGCACCGGTTGCCATTGATCCTGTAATTCCCGATAGATTTTTTGAGGTTTATCAAAGACTGACAGACCTTCCATAGCCAGACGGCTATAAGGTGCACGTTCTGAAATCCAGGCCACCGGCTGCTGGTCGATCTTGTCAAAAAACTGCTGTATGTCCTGATTACTGGCTGCATTCGGTTTGGTACGGTTGGCCAACAGTAAAATTTCAACCTTGCCTTTACGAATCCGCTTAATGTCCTGCAAATGCTTGAGAAAACGGCGGGTCGAATCAATATCAAAAAATGAAGGCTGAATCGGAATAATAATCGCATGCGCTTCACTGATCAGCTGCTCGGCATGATCTTCAGTCAACGCTCCCGGTGCATCAATGATCAGATACTCAATCTGCTTCGGTGCATCACCAATGGATTTGTGATTGCGCCAGTCCAGACTTTGAATCGGCATGGCCTGTTCCGGACGTTGCTTGAGCCATTGCAATGCCGATTTCTGGTTATCGGCATCGGCCAGCGCCACCTTATAACCTTTTTGTGCGAGTGCTGAGGCTAGACTAATCGCTGTCATGGTTTTGCCACAACCGCCTTTCTGATTCGCAACTAAAATTGTTTTCATGACTCAAGGTGATTTTATTCTGTTCCTGCCTAGCATATCATTCTTTTCAAGCGTACCAATGGCTGATGTTTTCAACTTCAGTCGAATGTTGTGCTGAAAAAAATAAAGTAAATTAGGAAGATTGAATGTCCATATGGATGGCCATGCTGATTGGCACATGTATCGGGGTGGTGCTGACCACCATTATTTTAAGTCAGACACGCAATGGACGCATCAAGGCTGAATATGAGCAGTATATTGCCGAGCTGGAACTAGAACATCAGCAGGCATTGATCGCCGCGCAAAAACGCAGTGTCAATACCAGCAGGGCAGTCCTGAAAGGCAAAATGGCGGAACAGCTCGCACCGATCATGCCGGAATTTCAATATCTGCCCAGTGATGCCAAGTTTCTGGGCGATCCTGTCGATTATGTGGTCTTTGATGGCTACAGCGATTTCAGAGACGGCGAAGGCGAAGCAGAGGATATTGAAGTGGTATTGATTGATATCAAAAGTGGCGGAGCGCGGCTGACCAAAGGCCAGCAAGCCATTGCCCGTGCAGTTCAGGAAGGGCGGGTGCGTTTTGAAACCATCCGGATTGATTTCGATGATTGAGCACAACCAAGGAAAAGAATAAAAAATTATGCAGAAATTACTGATCACTGCGCTGCTGTTTATGCTTGGACTGTGGGTTTGGAATGAGTTTTTTCGTGCGATCCCACATCTGGAAGAACGAGGTGTCTTGAAAAACTTTTCGGTAGAGCCGATTCAGCCCATTTCAGCTACATTTACTGTGCATGATAAACGTTTTGTTAAACCGAATCGTCGTGTCTTGCATCAGGCCAGCCCTATGGTTGGACATTTTAATGATCTGGCCTATGTCAGTAATATCGATGTGCTGTTGCTCAGCCAGTCACTGCCAGCCATGCAGGCAACATTAGCATTTGATCAAGCAAAACGCTGTTATCAAATCGAGGAACAAATCAGCCAGGCTGAAGCTGAATTTCTCAGCACGCATATCCGGCATTTTAGTCTGATCGCTGCCAACGAGAAAATTGCCAATCAGATTCGCAGGCTAAAATCAGGGCAGAAGATTACACTCAGCGGTGATCTGGTCACAGTACATTCAGGAAGCACGGGACAGGAATTTCAGGTGGGTACAGGCTCGGAATATCATGCCCATTGTCAGTTGCTGCGTGTGACTCAGTTGCAGCAACATTAACGGCAAAACGAAAATAAATTAGCCTTGCGGTTTACGCAGTCGAGCCAGCAGCATACGCTGGCCAATCTTCGGAATCCCTGTGGCATTGATATAATTCAATTCTTCAATTTCAAAACCAGTTTCCAGTAAGGCAGTTTCAATATCTCGGTTTAAATGACAGCCATCTGCGACTTTCTTCTGAATCGGGGTGAGTAAATGCTGCAGGCGCTGGATATTTAAATTTTGTCGATTCAGCACATGTTCGACCACATGCAAGTGACCGCCCGGTTGTAGCACACGATAAATCTCACGCAGACTTTGGCCGAGGTCAGCAATACTACACAGCGTCCAGGTCGAGATCACATGTTCTAGACTATGTTCTGCAAAAGGCAATGCTTCTGCGCTGGCCTGAATATGTTCAACCTGAAAAGCAGCCTGCTGGATGCGCGCTTCGGCCAGCTTGAAAATGGCCGGATTGGGTTCTACGGCATAGACCAGATCTACTTCTTGATAGAAAGGCAGATTCAGCCCTGTACCAAAACCAATTTCCAGTACTTCACCAGAAATGTTCAAAAGCAATTCACGGCGTAAATCCATCAAGGACGGCGTTTGCATCACCTGATTTAAAAGGTGCGGAAAGATGTGTTGTTGATAAAGTTGATACAGCATTTGGGTTGTTTTAATTTAATCTGAATGTATTTTAGCTTAACTGAAAAATACAATATTCGGGAATGCCCAAGCTGACTAAATACACCCAGTTTGTTACCAAGTTCAACTGTTTATTCATTAAAAAATACGTAAGATCAAGGAAGATATCCTTAAAACGTTTGATCAACTCGATTAGGATTAGATTAAAAATGATGTTCAAACACTTTAAACATTATGCTTTGTTGGCCGGTTTGTTGCTGCCTATTTCCAGCTATAGCTCGGTCGATCACAATATTGCCAAAGGTTTGCCACCTGTGGTCAAAGGACAGTCGATTTCCGTCTTGCAGCCTTTTAAAGGTGATTTCCGTATTTTGGGTTCCAAAGTCTATAGCGCTGATCCGCAGGCCAAATTCTCTCCGATTGATTATGCGGTGAGTTGGGGCCTGTTTGCTGAACCTGAAATTGCCCGACATATTAGTGTCAATCAATATGACCGTTATCTGAACTGGAAAATGGATCGGGTGCCTGTGCCGGTAGAACAAGCCAAGCAGATGGTGTCCAATATGCATATCATTCCGGCCAATCCTGAAATTGCCAAGGCCATTAAAAAGGTAAAACGTGGCGATCTGGTGCGTATGCAGGGTGAGCTGGTTGAAGTGCGTGATAAAGATCTGGTCTGGACTTCTTCATTGACCCCGACGGATACCGGTGATGGCGCCTGTGAGGTATTCCGTGTCAGTTCAATTCAGTGGATTGAACAGGTTGGGAAAAGCTAAATTAAAATTTGCTATTTAGATGCCTATAAAAAACCGCTCTTATGAGCGGTTTTTTATACTGATAAACTGCTTATTTAGCAGTTAAAGCCTGACCTTCAAATGCAATGCCATCCCAGCCATTTTGCATAAACTGGCGGATATTCTGATGATCGCTGGCTTGAGGCGTCGCTTGTACAGCTGCATAGTGCTCGGCAAACAGGCTTAAGGTTTGGGCCTGATCCAGCCCATTGAGTCGTGCAAAGGCAAAAACTTTGGCGCTGCCTTGGTTTTCAGTGGTTGCATTGCTCTGCTGGCCATTTTTAAATGCAGTCGGGGTATGGGTATAACGCGTTTCGATATAGGCAATCACATCTGCAAATTTTGCCTCACCTGCGGCCAATTGTGCCAATAAATCTTGTGCCATACTGTTTTCCCTTTGCAATCAATAAAAATTCGATGCGATGAATATAGCAATTTTCTTGCGAAGTTCCATGGTATTTAATAGGTTTTCAGTTCAAGATAATCATGAAAATGATTCATAATTAATTTGAAATTTCGGATCAAATCAACTGGATCAATAAATAGAATAGGAACGTATATGGGCTGGCTTTGGGTGGCAATCGGCGGGGCAGTGGGTGCCAGTTTACGGTATGCAGCAGGGCTCTGGTTGCTAAAACCACAGATGCAATTTCCTTGGCCGACGTGGTGGGTCAATATTCTGGGCTGCTTATGTGCAGGGATCTTTTTTGCCTGTAGCCAAAAATATCCAATGCTGCAACAGGAAGCACGTCTGTTTTTAATGGTGGGGATACTGGGCGGATTTACCACATTTTCCAGTTTTGGTCTGGAAAGCTTTCAGCTTTTGAAACATGGCGCCGTAGGTTTAGCTCTATTGTATGCGCTGTCGAGTGTAATTGTTGGAATTATCGTTCTGGCGCTGGGTTTTTACTTGACTTCACTGGCTTTGGCTCAAAGCTGAAACAGACATAAAAAAGTCAGGAAACTGGAGGTTATTTCCTGACATAAACCACGATTTGAAGATCAAGATAATCGACGGTTTTTAGTTTTAGCCACGTTTAAAGCGGCCAAAACGTTTATTAAAGCTTGCCACGCGACCTTCATTGCTGGTTTGACGCTGCTCGCCAGTATAGAAGGGATGAGAAGCACTTGAAATATCAAGCGTGACATAAGGATATGTTTTACCTTCATATTCTTTAGTCTGGCTAGAGTTCATTGTGCTGCCAATCACAAAATAAGTATTGGCATTGGTGTCATGGAATAACACTTCACGATACGCTGGATGAATATCTGGACGCATATATAATTCCCTTATGATTCTTAATGAAATGTTATAATATAACATTTGGTATTTCAAGTCATTTAGAGTTACAGCGTGTAAGCCTTTGGGGTCAAAATTAACCTCGACTCGGCACCAGTTCTTCAAATACATCACTCAGATCATCATGAACTTTTAAATGAATCAGGTTCCAGTATTGTCCTGAAATTGTCCGGTTCACCATGAGCGTATCTGGAGATGGCTTAAACACATCCCAATATTTTAGAGAAGGTTTAAGCAACTCCATGCCATCATGATGGGCCGAGTTTTCAGCAAAATCATAATGGGTGACCAGTGGACGCATCAGAACTTCCAGCCATTGTTCATACAATTCAGTCGGGAATTTTCCGGTTTCAGTCAAGGAATGCAGCGCATCTAACTGTTGCTCGATCACGGGAATATTCTTCTCGCGTGCGGCATGAATAAGTTCCCGGAAATGCCCAATCACTTCAGTCGAAAGAGTCTTAACGCCACCATAATCATAAACAATCACAGAGCCATCTTCACGAAAGGCAAAGTTGCCCGGATGCGGGTCACAGTGAAAGCGTTTCAGATAAAAAATTTCCTGACCAATCGCACGCAGCAGACGGCGCCCTAAGGCATTGCGGGTTTCCTGTGGCCAGGTGCTGGCGGTTTCAATACTTTCTCCCATTTCCTGACTCAAGGTTAGAATATGCCGTGAAGAATATTCATGAAAAACCTGTGGAATCACAATTTTATGATCCAGGGATTCATGGAAGGCGCGGGCAACTTCTAGGTTCTGAGCTTCAATTTCATAGTTGAGCTCATTGTCCAGACTATGCTGGATTTCTTTAAATAACTGATCCTGAAGTTTACGGTCAATCTTTAAAACGCCCATCATGCGTAGCGCCAGACGTACCTGTTTCAGGTCACTTTCACAGGCTTCATCGACCCCCGGATACTGTACCTTGACCACCACTTGCTGGCCATTGGGTAAAGTGGCTTTATGTACCTGACCAATCGATGCTGCGGCAAAAGGCTGTTCATCAAACTGTTGAAATAATTGCTGTAAAGGTTTACCGAGTTCCTTTTCAATTTGCGCCTGAATGTCCTTAAATGGCATGGGCGGTGCCTGACGTTGCAATTTGGCAATGGCTTTGGCAACTTCGGGTGGAAAAATATCTTTATATTGCGAGGCGATCTGACCAACTTTCATGACCGCGCCTTTCATTTCTCCCAAGGTATCCGCGATTTGTATACCAATATCCTGAAATAATTTGCTGCGCGCAGTATTTTTCTGCTCTTCGTCGGCAGTTAAATTTTTAATTGAATTGGATAGGGTTTTACCTGCAATACTTGCGGTCATTCCGGCAAGTTTCATAAAGCGACGACCGGGTGTGCTAGCCGTTTTTGCCATGCGAGATTCCTTGAAACCAACAATTATTTGATGTATTTGATCATAGGTGACAAAGATTCAATTGCCTAGATTTAATTGTAGAGGTTGTGTTGTGATTTTCTTTAACTTCTCCATCTTTGGTGCATGATCTTTGATTTATCAGAAGATTTTTCTTCATCTCCTGTACTTAAACCAAAACAAGATTCCTGAATACATCATTGTTTTAGGTCAGGCTGCATAATCATACTAAAGGTTGTTTTAGTCCCAAAAGTATAAATAAAACAACTCGCAGTAATGAAGAAAATTCAATGAAAGTCTATCCATATTTTATTGCTCAAGATGATGTGCATTTTTGTGGGCGTATCACTTAAACCTTAAATACATAATCTAAGCTAGATGATTCACCCACTATGCGCTTTAATGGCACGGAGGTGATTGTAGAGCCGCTGCTGATCAAAGATGTGATAGACGAATCGGAGATTTCCAAAGCATTAAAAAATGCGCTGGATCCTGAATCGCAGCGCATTTTCCAGCTTGAATTAATCGGCTGAACGCATTGAGTGGTCGAAACTTAAACGTTTATTGTTGCCATATAAACGAGCTAATAAAAGTACACAGGCCACACTCAGACCCACAATCAGGCCAACCCAGACACCGGCTGCGCCCATGTCGGTAAAGCGGGACAGATACACCCCGACCGGGAAGGCAATCACCCAGTAAGCCAGCATGGTGATCCACATAGGGCCTTTGGTGTCCTGCATCCCACGCAGACAACCTGCTGCACTGATCTGCCAGCCATCCATCAGTTGATAAGCAATCGCAAACAGAATCAGATAGACCGCGATTTGGGTCACGATCATATCCGAGGTGTAGAGCGCCACGATTTCATTACGGAACGCCCAAAGCAAAATCATGGTCAGGATTGCCAGAATAGTAGCAGTGATCAGGCCGAGATATTGCACTTTACGCATCGCCTGCCAGTTCTGCTCGCCATAATAGGTGCCGACCCGAATGGTCAGGGCAATCGCCAGTGACATTGGAATCATAAACAGCTGTGAGGTCACTGAAATGGCAATCTGATGCGCAGCAACAATGGTTTCTCCCAAAGGGCTGAGCACGATCGCCGCAGTACTAAAAATACTGACCTCAAAGAAAATCGCCAGTCCGATCGGCAGACCAAGCTGCAAGATGCGTTTCATCCATTCCGGGTTGATTTTTTCCCAATGAGTAAACGGCTGGGTGCGTTGATAGGCTTTATTCTTAAAAATATACAGTGCCAGAGTAATGACCATTAACCACTGTAAAATTGCCGTAGCAAAACCACAGCCGGCACTACCCAAGGCTGGAACAGGGCCAATTCCATACATAAATACATAGTTCAGTGGAACCAGCAATACCAGTGCCAATAGGCTGATGACGGTCACCGGGCGTGGATGACCAATCGCTTCTGAATAGCCACGCAAGGCGGCATACATAGTCACTGCCGGCATACCAAAACCAATTGCATGCAGGAATAAACCAGCTTTAGGCTGCAAGCTTTCCGGTACACCTAAGATTGGTAAAGTCGCTGGCAACAGCTGCAAAATCAGGCCAGCAATAATCCCCAGAATCAGGGCAACCCAAAGTGACTGACGGGCAATGGTGGCAATTTTTTCAGGGGTACGTGCGCCATTCGCTTCAGCCACCAAGGGTGTCGTGGCAATCATGATACCGCTAAACAGCAGCATCACCGGAATCCATAGACCCACCCCGACTGCAATTGCTGCAAGATCGGTCGCAGACAGATGACCTGCCATAATGGTATCAATCAGGCCCAAACCTGCTTGGGAAAATTGGGTTACCAGAATAGGTAACATCAGATGAAACAGTTTTTTTAATTCAAAACCAAAGGTCGTAACCGGTGTAACATTCGACACAAAAATTACTCATCGTGATCATGTGCTTAAATAGAGGGGTTTAGCGTTGTAAAGTGAGAAGCACACCAATAAAAATTACTCCGCCGCCTAAAAGACGTTGCCAGTTAATCGGCATTTTTTCGTTGCCCAATAAACCCAGATGATCGACCAGCATCGACATGGCCATCTGACCAAAAATAATCAGGCCGCTAAGCACCAGAAAGCCAAGTTTGGGGGCTGCATAAATGCTCATGCTAATCGCGTAGACACCCACGATGCCCCCAAGCCATAAATACCAGGGAACATTCATTAATTCCTGTACACCGGGTTTGGGGTTGGACTGAAAAAGTACAATCACAGCGAGCACTATTGTACCAATCAAAAAGGAAAAAAATGCAGCTTGCATAGGAGAATATAAATATTCTTTCAGTTGTGTGTTAATTGCGGTTTGAAGCGTCAGCAAAACACCAATTGCAAAGACTAAAGGAAGTAAAATAATCAATTGAGAAGATATTTTCATAATTTTAACTGTCTAATTCTATTTGAGTTTTTAGATATAACCCGGTGATCATTTTAATTTTAGCAGTGTTGCTGCCGAGTCATGTTAAAATTCAGCTATATCTTGTAGTCGTTTTTGAGTAGTTCTTTGGCTGAATTGAATCCTGCTGTTATCCCATTGTCTTTATATATTCATATGCCATGGTGCGTGCGCAAATGTCCGTATTGTGACTTTAATTCGCATGCTGTTCCTGATGGTGAATTATCACTGGAACTAGAACAGGAATATTTACATGCCTTGGTTGAGGATTTTAAAACGCAGGTCGATTTTGCCCAAGGCCGCCAGATTCATAGTGTGTTTATTGGTGGCGGTACGCCGTCGCTGATTTCTGCTCAAGGCTATCAATGGCTATTTGATCAGTTGCAAGCCATTATTCCCTTTGCAGAAGGCTGTGAAATTACGCTGGAAGCAAATCCCGGTACGGTAGAGCATGACCCATTTGCAGGTTATTTGCAGGCCGGCATTAACCGTTTGTCAATTGGGGTACAGAGTTTTAATACTGACCATCTTAAACGCTTGGGTCGGATTCACAGCAATGAAGATGCGATTTCTGCGATTGGATTGGCGCGTGAAGCAGGCTTTCAACGAATTAATGTCGATTTAATGCATGGCTTGCCTGAGCAGACTTTAGATCAGGCCTTGCATGATTTAAAACTTGCGGTAGAAAATGGCGCGACACATATTTCCTGGTATCAGCTGACGATTGAACCGAATACGGTATTTTTCCGTACCCAACCTATTCTACCGGTAGATGATGTACTTGAAGAGATTCAGGAGCAGGGCGAAATTTATCTCAAAGCTCAAGGCTTTATCAATTATGAAGTTTCTGCCTGGCGTAAAGAACTACCTTCAGCGCATAACCTGAATTATTGGCAATTCGGCGATTATCTGGCGATTGGTGCGGGTGCACATGGCAAAGTGACTCAACCTGATGGCGTATATCGTTTCCAGAAAACCCGCTTACCTAAGGATTACTTAGCCAAAGTACCTGCTGAACATTTGCAGTTTAAGCGTATTGAAGCTGAAGAGATGCCATTTGAGTTTATGATGAATGCGCTACGCTTAAATCAGGGCGTAGAGGCTAAATTTTATATCGAGCGTACTGGTCAAAGTTTGGATACTTTACAAGATTTATTAAGCTCTTTACGTAAAAGAAAATTAATGATCGATGACCAAAACCGGCTTGCATGTACCGAGCAGGGGCATATCTTCTTAAATTCGGTACTGGAAGAATTTCTTTAACTGATTTTTATTTTCTGAACATTTTTCAAAGACCTTCATAAATCTATATGAGGGTTTTTTATTGTGCAGATTTTACCAGATCAGGAGTTTTTAGCTTGGCATAGAGCACACCGGTTTTTAAATCAAACAAATAAGCTTTAAAAGCTAGAGCTGAATAAGAGAAATTACAAGCACAAAAAAAGCACTCTAAGAGTGCTTTTTTTCAATATCTTGCTTCTAAATTATAGAGCAACGATATTTACAGCTGTAGGGCCTTTTTGACCTTGAGCTACGCTGAAAGAAACCTTTTGGCCTTCAACTAAAGTTTTGAAACCTGAACCAGTGATTTCGCTGAAATGAGCAAAAACGTCTGGACCTGATTCTTGTTGAATGAAACCGAAACCTTTAGTTTCGTTGAACCATTTTACTGTACCGTTAACTGTATTAGACATAATGTAACCTATTGAATCGTATGAATTTATAGCCAAAATTTCAGATGACTAACTGTAACTTTGAAAAATAAAAAGGATGGAGCTTTTTGATCTGTAATACGAAGGTTTATGACTAAAACTGCGATACTTAAAAGAAACTAACCAAAACAAGAATTTTTCTAGTTGGGATTATCATACCGCTTATTTTGAGATATACAAGCGTTTTATTTATCTAATTTATTAGGCTATTGAAAAATATAAAATTAAACCTGTATATTTTGTATTCAGGCCAGTGTTTTTAGGGTTTAAAAGGGTAGCTCTCAATAAAAAGAGCGCCGAAGCGCTCTTTGTAATTCAATTTACAGCTTAGTAATCAAAACTAAAGTGCTCTGGTGCCAGTGCGGTCATAGTTTTGGATGGATTCACCATCGCTTCAGCATGACCTTGGGTACGAGGCAGAATACGTTCGAAATAGAAATCAGCGGTTTTGATTTTTGCTTTATAGAACTCAGGTACTTCTGCGCCATCGCCAGAAGCCAGTTTGGCTGAGGCAACTGCGGCTTGCTGCGCCCAGAAGTATGCCATCATCACATAGCCCGAGAACATCAGGAAATCGACTGAAGCAGAAGAGACGATGTCGCGGTCTTTACGGGCTGCCAGCATGATTCGAACAGTTAATGCATTCCACTGGGCACATAGCTTGGTGAGATCCCAAGCAAAGCGGCGCATATATTTATTACGCGCATGCTGACCACAGAATTTCAGGATTTCAGCGGTATAATCACGAATCACTTTGCCTTTCGAGGTTAACAGTACTTTACGACCGATCAGATCGAGTGCCTGTACACCTGTCGTTCCTTCGTAAAGGGTAGAAATACGTGAGTCACGCACGATCTGTTCCATGCCCCATTCTTTGATATAGCCATGACCACCAAAGACTTGCATACCGTGATTCGATGCTTCATAGCCCATTTCAGTCAGGAAGCCTTTTAGAATCGGGGTATAGAAACCTAAGTGATCATCATGCTGTTCAAAGGCAGCGGTATCGCCACGCAATAAAGCATCATTCATGTTGTCGGCAATTTGCGCAGCATGATAAATCATGGCACGGCCACCTTCGGCAATGGCTTTTTGCGTCAACAGCATACGGCGTACATCGGCATGATGAATGATGGCATCCGCCACTTTTTCCGGATCTTTTTTGCCAGACAGGGCACGCATCGACATACGTTCTTTGGCATACGGCAGAGCACCTTGGAAGGATAACTCCGCATGACAGATGCCTTGAATCGCAGTGCCAATACGCGCAGTGTTCATGAAGGTGAACATGGCATGCAAGCCTTTATTCGGTTCACCAATCAAGTAACCCGTGGCCTTGTCGAAATTCAGCACGGCTGTTGCTGAGGCGCGAATCCCCATTTTATGTTCAATCGAACCGCAATTGACTGGATTGCGCTCACCGATGCCACCATCGGCAGCAGCAATAAATTTCGGTACGATAAACAGTGAAATGCCTTTAGTACCTTGCGGTGCATCCGGAAGGCGCGCCAGCACGATATGTACGATATTTTCAGTGAGATCGTGCTCGCCTGCGGAAATAAAGATTTTGGTTCCTGAAATGGCATACGTGCCATCTTCTTGCGGCTCGGCTTTGGTTTTAACCTGACCCAAGTCAGTACCACATTGCGGCTCAGTCAGACACATGGTGCCAGCCCAAGTACCCGCAACCAGATGCGGCAGATAGGTATTCTTCTGCTCATCGGTGCCGTACTGGATAATGGTATTGATACAGCCCACGCTTAAACCCGGATACATCTGGAATGACCAGTTTGCAGTTCCCATCATTTCCGATTTGATCAGGTTTAAAGACATTGGCAGGTTTTGACCACCAAACTCTTCAGGATAAGACAGACCTTGCCAGCCACCTTGGACGAACTGATCATAAGCGTCTTTAAAGCCCTTAGGCGTTTTCACTTCGCCATTTTCAAAATGACAGCCTTCAGCATCACCGCTTTCATTCAGAGGTGAAAGTACATTTTCACAGAAATCTGCTGCACCTTCCAAGATCATGTCTACCGTGTCGGTATCGGCATATTCACCATTCGACAAATTCTGGTAGTGCGCAGGGTAATCGAGCACTTCATTCATAAGGAAGCGAATGTCGTGTAAAGGGGCTTTATATGCTGGCATGCGTTTAATCCTGATTAAAATAGTTTTGGATTATCTGTATCGATTCTTTGATTATTCATATTTGAGATAAAAAAACATTGATAAGGCAAGCAAATAAAAATGTCAGAAAAGCGAATCGAGTCTTAGAGCCAACCAATAAAATCGGATGATTTCATCTTCTGGCTGTCAGCGTACAGAAAGGTTGAAAACTTCTTATCTGATTGGACTTTAATGAATTGAACACCAGATTGTCTAGTGCTACTTTTGTATGAATTGTACTCAATTGTTATCAATAAAAAATTCAAGTTAAAAATGTCATTAAATCCAGTAGCTGAATTTTTAGTCTTTAATAATGGAGTTAAGATCAATTCGGATTGTTGTTACAACCCGAATTCTCTGGTCAAAATAACTGGATATTTATAGAAAATCTTTTAAATCTGGTTTGATGCCATTCCAGATAGAAAAAGATTCCAGTGCCTGACCGACCAGCATGCCAAAGCCTTCAGATGTTGGCACAGCACGTGCTTTGGCCTGATCAAGGAAGGAGGAAGGCTTGCCATAGGCCATTTCATAGGCATAGTTAAACTGTAAGGCTTCTGGAAGCAGCAAAGCATCACCGCTGAGACTGGCTGAAGTGGCATTGATCACCAGATCAAACTCACCTGCAAGATGTTCTAGTGAAATAGCCTGTAATTCGAGCTGCGCTACAGCATCCTGCAGATCCGCAACCAGTTGTTCAGCACGTGCCAAGGTGCGATTGGCAATCACAATTTTTTTTGCGCCTGCCTGGGCGAGAGGATAGATCACGCCACGGGTTGCGCCGCCTGCACCGATAATCAGGATGTTGGTATTTTCCAGCGGCCAGTTGAGTGCACGAATCGCATCGACCAGACCTTGACCATCAGTATTATCGCCATGCAAAATACCATTTTTCATCCACAGGGTATTCACTGCCTTGGCAATTTTGGCTCGCTCACTGAGCACCTGACACTGGGCAAAAGCCTGCTCTTTAAACGGCACGGTGACATTCATCCCGATTCCGCCATGGGCAAAAAACTCCTGAATATTGGCCTCAAAGCCATCCAGTGGAGCCAGACGTTTGCTGTAATTTAGATCAATTCCGGTTTTTGCTGCAAAAGCATGATGCAATTCTGGAGAGCGTGACTGTTCAATCGGATTACCAATCACGGCAAATTGTTTGCTCATTTCACAATGTCCATGTGCTGAAATGAGCATCAATATACGTGAAAAAGCGCAGGGACTAAAGCCTGCGCTGTTTTAAATAAGGGGGCTGGAAGTGCGGTTTAGGAACTGCAGATGTCCATAATATGTTCTGCAAATACCAGCGCCATACTAAGCACAGCTCCGACCACAGTCAGGATACTCACCAGAATAGCCGCGCCATCCAGAAGCAGATTATGACTCAAAACGGCGGTACTCATCGCACTGATGGCGAGAGCCAGAAAAAGCCAAAAGGCAAAAACAGGAAGATTCAATTGAAGATGATGCATTGTTATTCTCACTAAACATCTAATAGATTGTGATCGATGTAGCGATAGGATGCCGCGACCAAATCAGGGATTACTCTGCAGCAGTATAGAGGAATAATGGATTAAAACAGCCCTCTATTTGAGGGCTGTTTGTATCATTTCATTGCAGTTGATTTTAATTCTGTGAGCCAGTCATGGGGTTTCAGATAGTATTCGATCAAACGTTTTTCCGGCGAGCCTTCATCCCATTCAGGACGATAGGACCAGCCGGTCAGCGGAGGCAAGCTCACCAGAATCGATTCAATTCGGCCGCCGGTCTGCAAACCAAACAGGGTGCCACGGTCATAAACCAGATTGTATTCGACATAACGGCCACGACGATACAACTGGAACTCGCGTTGCGCTTGGGTATAAGGCTTATCCTGATTACGCTGGAAAATTGGCAGAATCGCCTCTAGGTAACCATTGCCTACGGCCTGTATATACTGGAAACAGGTATCAAAATCCCACTGATTCAGATCATCAAAGAATAACCCGCCGACACCACGCTGTTCATCACGATGTTTTAAATAGAAATAGTCATCACACCATTGTTTATGTTCAGGATAAATCTCTTCACCAAATGGCGCACACAGATCATGCGCCGTCTGATGCCACGAAAGGACATCTTCATCATTTGGATAGAACGGGGTCAGGTCGAAACCGCCACCAAACCACCAGATTGGATCTTGCCCTTCTTTTTCTGCAACAAATAAACGCACGTTGGCATGTGAGGTCGGTACATTCGGATTTTTCGGATGGATGACCAGCGATACACCCATCGCTTGCGCCTTGGCACCGGCAATATTGGGATGGCGTTCAGTGGCTGAAGCGGGCAGTTTGGAAATATTGATATGGGAGAACATCACCCCACCTTTCTCAATCACGGTACCATTTTGCAAAACACGCGAACGGCCACCACCACCTTCCGGACGTTCCCAGTCATCAATGATAAATTCGGCCGTACCGCCGCCAGCACGCTCCTGTTGTTCCAGTGCTGCACAAATCCGTGCCTGCAAGTCGAGGAGAAATTCACGAACGCGTTGAATATCCGCAGATGTAGGATGCTGCATCAGAGCCTCGTAGGGAAATAAAAAACTAGCTACATCAAAGCATAAAATCAGTCAAAGATTAAGGTCTATTTAGCAATGTAGTGGATTGAACCAGGCTTTAAATTTGAGTGTTGATGGACAGAATGGGGCATTAAATCCGACCAAATGGCTAGGTTGAATTCTTTTTTCAAGCTCAGCACAATAACTTGCAAGCGCTCATGGGTTTGGGCATTTCTCGATGGTAGTAGGTGGGTGTCATGTCGGTACAGGTCAATTCCCTGATTCAAAAATATAATGTTCCTGGTCCCCGCTATACCAGTTATCCGACCGTTCCATATTGGGAAGAGCAGAATTTCTCACTGGAACAATGGAAGCAAACGCTGAAAAAATCCTTTACTGAATCCAATCAAAGTGAAGGCATCAGCCTGTATATCCATCTGCCATTTTGCGAAAGCCTGTGCACTTTTTGCGGGTGTCATAAGCGAGTCACGAAAAAACATGAAATGGAACAGCCCTATATTCAGGCAGTGCTGAAAGAATGGGATTTGTATTGTGAGTTGCTGAAAGATAAGCCGGTCATTAAAGAAATTCATTTAGGCGGGGGAACACCGACTTTCTTTTCTGTTGAGCATTTGACTCAACTGATTCAAGGTATTTTGGCCAAAGCAGACATAGCGCCTGTGCATGAATTCAGTTTTGAAGGGCATCCGAACAATACCACGCGTGAGCATTTGCAAGGCTTGTATGATCTGGGCTTTCGCCGGGTCAGTTATGGGGTGCAGGATTATAATGAAACCGTGCAAAAAGCCATTCACCGGATTCAGCCCTATGAACATGTTAAACAGGTAACCGAATGGGCGCGTGAAATTGGCTATGAGTCGATTTCGCATGATTTGGTGTTTGGCTTGCCTTTTCAGCATCTGGACGATGTCTTAAACACCATTGAGCAAACCAATTCACTTCTGCCGGATCGTTTGGCTTTATATAGCTATGCACATGTGCCCTGGATTAAAGGCAATGGCCAGCGCGGTTTTAAAGATGCCGATGTACCCAAAGATGCGATCAAACGTGAATGTTATGAAGCGGCTAAAAAGAAACTGCTGGCGCATGGTTATCATGAAATTGGCATGGATCATTTTGCTTTAGATACAGATGGCATGTACCAGTCCTTTCAAGCTGGAACATTACACCGCAATTTTATGGGATACACCGCCTCTAAAACTCAAGTGATGATCGGTTTAGGAATTTCTTCGATCAGTGATAGCTGGTACAGCTTTGCCCAGAATGTGAAAACCATTGAAGAATATTATGCCTGTTTAGCTCGCAATGAAATTCCGGTATTTAAAGGGCATCTATTAAATCAGGAAGATTTGATTATTCGTCAGCATATTCTGAATTTGATGTGCAGCTTTAGTACCTCATGGGAAAAACCCGAGCTGTTTTTCCCTGAAATCGATCAGGTGGTGGAACAGCTTAAAGAAATGGCACAGGATGGTTTGATTCAAATGATAGACTCATCAGTCACGATTTTGGAGAAAGGGAAACCATTTGTACGTAATATTTGTATGGCTTTTGATTTACGTTTAAAGCGACGCATGCCCGAGAACCGGATTTTTTCGATGACGATTTAATACTTAATCCACCCCAGCCCTCCTTTAAGAAAGGAGGGAGTTTTCTCCTCTTTTTGAAAGAAGGAAAAGCCTCCCTGAGCAAGACTTAAGCATTGCTTTAAGTCGAAGCGCAAGAAAGGGAGGTTTGGAGGGATTTATTAAGGGGAGGATTTAAAAATCATCCTTCTGATAAAGATGTGCCATACGCTCATGTTTGGTTTTGAGATATTGCTCATTAAACGGATTTAAGCCGACGGTGAGGGGCACCCGATCGACCACATTAATCCCTTGGGCTTTTAAAGCTTCAATTTTTAAAGGATTGTTGGTCACCAGACGTACCGCTTTGACCTGCAAATGATCCAGCATAATGCTGCACATGTCATATTGACGTGCATCAGCCGGCAGATTAAGCATTAAATTGGCATCGACCGTATCATGTCCCTGATCTTGCAGGGCATAGGCACGAATCTTGTTGGTCAGGCCAATACCGCGTCCTTCCTGACGCAAATACAGAATCGCCCCGCGACCTAACTCATTGATCAGCTTTAAAGTCGCCTGCAATTGCGGGCCACAGTCACATTTCAGTGAAGCAAAGGCATCACCGGTTAAACATTCAGAATGTACACGAACCACGACTGGCTCGTCAGAAACTTCTTCAAGTCCTTTAGACAGCGCGACATGTTCTTCGCCAGTCTTAGGGTCTTGAAATACAGTAATTTTAAATTCACCGTGAGCGGTAGGTAATCTTGACGTTGCGACAAATTCGATTGGCACAGCTGAACCCGTTAAATCCTGAAAGTGGCTAAAGTATAGCGTAATGATTGAACATTGGTAGAATTGCAAAGTCGAAATTCTGTATTAGATTTTCTTTTTTGTAGAAAGCAGACGATAATAGTTGATAAATAGTAAGATTATTCAGGATAATCGTAGCCTGCGATTTTTTCACCCCGATGAGATCATTGTTTAATATTGCATCGCTAGAAGCGTAGCTGAATTGAAGCTGCTACAATTCAGCTATATGATCGGGTACTCCCCATTGACCTAGCTTTAGATTTGCCAGGCTTTAGAAGGCTTTGCCATAATATGCTGTATACAGAAATCCCTACTCAACGCCCTGTAACACCGTTGCTGGATACGATCAATCATCCTGAGCAACTACGTTTACTCGAGCAAAGCCAGCTAGCGCAAGTGGCAGATGAGTTACGTCAATTCATTTTGTATGCTGCCGGGCAAAGTGGTGGACATTTTGGTGCCAACCTCGGTGTTATTGAACTTACGGTGGCTCTGCACTATTGCTTCAATACTCCACATGACCGTCTGATCTGGGATGTGGGGCATCAGGCCTATCCGCATAAGGCATTGACCGGCCGTCGTGAACAGCTCACTACTATCCGAGCCAAAGATGGTCTGGCAGCCTTTCCAGCACGTGAAGAATCTGAATTTGATACCTTTGGGGTAGGGCATTCTTCGACGGCAATTTCTGCTGGTCTGGGCATGGCCTTGGCACGTCGCTACCAGAACAAGCCATGTGAAGTGGTATCGATTATTGGCGATGGCGCCATGACGGCGGGTATGGCCTTTGAAGCCTTGAACGATGCCGTTGCGCACAATGCCGATCTGATGGTGGTGCTGAACGACAATGACATGTCGATTTCTTGCAGTACTGGCGGTTTTGCCAAGCATCTGGCGGCGATCTGGGAGCGCGGTGAATTCGTTAATATTACCGAGGAAGGTGAAGCTTACGTACAGCCGCATCCGGAGTGGCTGTATAACTCACGCTTGCACTGTGCCGCGACTGATGCCGCAGATAACCTGTTTAAAGCCATCGGCTTTGACTATTTCGGCCCTTATGACGGTCATGATGTCAAACAACTGGTGCATGTATTTAAAGCGCTGAAAAAGCGTACAGGCCCACGTCTGATTCATATCTATACTAAAAAGGGCAAGGGCTTTGCGCCGGCCGAATCGGATCAAATCAAATATCACGCGATTAGCAAGCTTAATGCCATTACCGCTGCCAAGACTGCACCGAAATATTCGGATGTATTTGGACAGTGGCTCTGCGATGAAGCAGCACAGGACTCGCGCTTGCTCGCGATTACACCGGCCATGTGCGAAGGCTCAGGTATGGTGCAGTTTGCCAAAGAATATCCGGAACGTTTTTTCGATGTCGCGATTGCAGAGCAGCATGCCGTGACGCTGGCTGCGGGCATGGCCTGTGAAGGCTTAAAGCCGGTCGTGGCAATTTATTCGACCTTCCTGCAACGTGGTTATGACCAGCTGGTACACGATGTGGCCTTACAAAATCTGGATGTGACCTTCGGTATTGATCGTGCTGGTCTGGTCGGTGAAGATGGCCCGACCCATGCCGGTGCCTATGACTATGCCTATATGCGGACGATCCCGAATATCGTGATCATGGCACCAAAAGACGAAAATGAATGTCGTCAAATGCTGCATACTGCGTATTTATATCCTGGGCCGGCAGCTGTGCGTTATCCACGTGGCAATGGCTTAGGGGTGGATATCCAGCAAAAGATGCTTGAAATTCCAATCGGTCAGGCGGAAATTGTCGCCAGCTTTAATGTGCAGTGTGACGAATATATTTCTATTCTGGCTTTTGGTAGCCGGGTACAGGCCGCAGTCGACGCCGCTGAAGCCTTTGCAGTGAAACATGAGATTGGTGTGCGTGTTGTGAACATGCGTTTTATCAAACCTCTTGATACGCAAATGCTGGATGATCTGGCATCAAGCACCAGTCTGTTTGTGACAGTAGAAGAACATGCCGTGATGGGCGGTGCGGGTAGTGCTGTCAATGAATATCTGGCAGAAGCACAGATTGTGAAACCGCTGCTGAATCTTGGTTTAGACGACACGTTCATGGCTCAGGCCACGCATGCACAAATGTTGCATCAGGCCGGATTGGATGCGCAAGGTATTGAAAAATCAATGAATCAAGCCTGGTCAGCCTTGAGGCAAAGCGTTTTGTCATAAGTTCTTAAAAATTTTAGACACATTTTCTCCAAAAAAGCCCTGATATTTGCTAAGATATCGGGGCTTTTATGCATTATTCTTTATCAGTTTCTTTAAATTTGTAGTGGGTGTTCAATGGAACCTATGGTGGTGATGGCTGCGCGTGCGGCTCAGTTAGTTGGTCAAGAGCTTTTAAAAGCGCATCAGAATCGTCATAAACTCGATCTACAAGTCGAAGAAAAAGGAATTGATGGTCCAGTAACGCGTGTAGATCGTTATTTGGAGCAGTTGACCATCGATACCCTACGTAAAAGCTATAAAAATCACAGTTTCCTTGGTGAAGAGTTTGGCTATCAGGAAGGTAATGGTCACGATGCCGATTGGTGTTGGGTGATCGATCCACTGGATGGTACTTTAAACTTCATTAACGGTTTCCCGCATTTCTGTATCTCTATCGCAGTTCAGCACAAAGGCATTACTCAACACGGGGTGATTTATGACCCGGTGAAAGATGAGCTATTCTCTGCCAGTCGTGGTCGTGGTGCCATGATGAACCAGCGTCGTATTCGTGTGAATGTCAAAGACAGCCTGGAAAATACCTTTATGGCTGTTGGTCACGCTTACCGTGCTAAACGTAATGGCGAAGTTGTATCTTATGCCAAGAACCATTTTCAAAGTTTGTTAAACGTGACTGAAGCTGGCGCGCAATATCGTCGTTCAGGTTCTGCGGCATTGGATTTAGCCTATGTTGCTGCAGGCCGTTTTGATGCTTACTTCGAACTTGGTTTAAAACCTTGGGATATCGCAGCGGGCGAATTGATCGTGAAAGAAGCAGGCGGTACTGTAGTTGATGCACGTGGTGGTAGCGACTCTATGGAAAATGGTCAAGTTTTGGCTTGTTCAATGAAAATGCTTAAACCTTTAATGCAAGCAGTTGTTCCTGCTTGGGGTGAAGCAGCAAAATAATCGGGTTTAGATGAAATATATCTAATTTTCAGAAAAGGCATCCTTCGGGATGCCTTTTTTAGAGCAGTAAAATAGTTAAGAAGGGAGGTAGAGTATATTTCTCACATGATATGAATATTGGAAATATCAAGTGAATTGGCGAAAACTGCCTTTTTATACCGGTTGTTACATTTTTTTATTCATATTTAAGTGTATGAAATTAATATATAAATTATAAACAGAGCAAATTAGTTTTAAAACTTAATGACATTGTTGATTATTCTGCTATAATTTCGCCACGCACTTAATTTCTGTTCTTTACCTGAACACTATCTTCTAATCATTGTATGCGCGTGCTGTCCATAGAGAGGACATATCCTTCGCGCCCCAATCGCTTAAGCGATTCCTTCAGGTTTGCGGCCGTAATCATGCGTGCGTTATATCCACATCGTCGTTACTCGGATCGCTGCTGAATCCTAATATTTTCAGCATTATTTGCTGTGCCGCTTTTTGCCGATGTCCATAATTGTTATTTATTAAATGGAGCACCCACTTCAGGGTGAATACTCTCTATGAGCAAAACTTTTGCTGATTTTTCCCTCGACGAATCTCTAACCCAGGCTCTCGATGCTTTAGGCTTTACTACTCCAACTCCTGTACAAGAACAAGCGATTCCAGCTGCACTTGAAGGTAAAGACCTTCTTGTGTCAAGCCAAACAGGTTCTGGTAAAACTGCTGCTTTCTTGCTTCCTACCTTAAATGCGTTGGCAAGCCAAGATACATTAGTACCATTTAAAGACCGTATGAAAGCGGTTACTCAACCGAATATTCTGGTGATTTCACCGACTCGTGAATTGGCACAACAGGTATGTCAAGACGCAATTGCATTTGTACGTCACATGAAAGGTGTTCGTATTGCTGCAATCATGGGCGGTATGCCTTTCGGTAAGCAAATTCAACAGTTAAAAGGCGCGCAAGTTGTTGTTGCAACTCCAGGCCGTCTACTTGACTTGGTGAATCGCCGTCAAATCAAACTTGATAAAGTTGATGCGTTAATCGTCGATGAAGCTGACCGTATGCTTGACCTCGGTTTCTCTGAAGACTTAGAAGCAATTGGTGAGTTGGCTGCAAACCGTAAACAAACTCTAATGTTCTCTGCGACGTTTGCACCACGTATCATTACACTTGCAGAACGCATGATGAATGATCCACTGCGTATTTCGATTGAAACTGGTCACTCTACAAATACTGATATTACTCAGACTTTGCATTGGACTGACGGTTTCGAGCACAAGAAAAAACTTCTTACTCACTGGTTGAACGAAGAAGACGTTGATCAAGCAGTTGTATTTGCGTCAACTCAAGAAGACACAGATATGCTGGCTGAAGAACTTGCTGAAGCAGGCCTATCAGTTGTAGCGCTACACGGTGCTATGCCACAAACTGTACGTAACCGCCGTTTACGCAGCATCCGTGAAGGTCGTGCGAAGATCTTAGTTGCAACTGACGTTGCTGCTCGTGGTCTTGACGTACCAACCATTTCACACGTAATTAACTTCGGTCTTCCAATGAAGAACGAAGACTATGTACACCGTATTGGTCGTACAGGTCGTGCCGGTCGTACTGGTAAAGCCATTACACTTGCAACTTACCGTGAGCGTGGCAAGATCCGTGCTTTGGAAGACTTCCTTGATGCGCGTCTAAACGTATCTGAAATCGAAGGTCTTGAGCCATCTCCACCTCCTGCACGTGGTAGCCGTGATGGCGCTGGCCGTGGTCGTGGTCGTGATGGCGGCGGTCGTCGTGATGGCGGTCGTGGTGGTTTTGGCGGTGGTCGTCGTTTTGAAGGCGAAAGCAACTTCAAACGTCGTGAAGGCGGTGATGATCGTCCACGTCGTAGCTTCGATGACAAACCACGTGGCGAACGTCCGGCATTTGGCGAAGATCGTCCACGTCGTGACTTCGGTGATCGTCCAGCGCCACGTCGTGAAGGTGGTTTTGGCGACCGTCCACAACGTTCGTTTGATGACCGTCCAAAGCGTGACTTCGGTGATCGTCCAGCTCCGCGTCGTGAAGGTGGTTTTGGCGACCGTCCACAACGTTCGTTTGATGACCGTCCAAAGCGTGACTTCGGTGATCGTGCAGCTCCGCGTCGTGAAGGTGGTTTTGGTGACCGTCCTCGCTCTAATGATGACAACCGTGGCAACCGTGTAGATTACAAGCCAGCTCGTGAAGGCGGTTATGGTGATCGTCCAAAACGTGATTTTGGTGATCGTCCTGCTCCACGTCGTGAAGGTGGTTTCGGTGATCGTCCAGCGCGTTCATTCGGTGATGACCGTCCAAAACGTGATTTCGGTGATCGTCCAGTACGTCGCAACTTTGATGACAAACCACGTGGTGAACGTTCGTTCGGTGGTGAAGATCGTCCACGTCGTAAATTTAACGACTAATAGAGTCGCTAGATGAAGATAAAAAAACCGGTAGAAATACCGGTTTTTTTATGCATTGAGTTTTTTGCTTTTTAACGTAAAATGTCTACTAATTCATATTTTGTCAGGGTTATGATAATTATTAATATGAAAAGTTTAGCTGCTCGATCTCAATTGATAGAGGTGCATATGCCATATATCGCATTGACTTTGATTTTATGTAATATTATCTATTATTTATACAGTATTTTTAATTAATCAATCTAGTCATTTTAAGCCTAAGTACATATTTTTATTATAAAAAACACGAAATAATCAATTATTGTCATCTTTTTATGATATTCACCCACCTTTTTCAACTGCTAACATTTTGAACTTCGTTCCTTTATAGTATGCATGCTGAAAAAATGTAGGAATAAACTCAGCTATGAAAAATCAAACAGCGCGAGATACTCAGTCTTTGATTGAAGTCAAGAATTTGAGCTTCAAACGAGGCGAGCGCGTGATTTATGACGACGTGAGTTTAAATATTCGTCGTGGGCAGATTACCGCCATTATGGGGCCATCCGGAACTGGTAAAACTACCTTATTAAGATTGATCGGTGGGCAGCTGACGCCTGAGCATGGGCAGGTCTTATTGGATGGCAAAGATATTGCCTCGATGTCACGTTCCGAACTTTTTTCAGCACGTGCACGGATGGGTATGCTATTTCAGAGTGGTGCTTTGTTTACCGATATGAGCGTGTATGAAAATGTCGCGTTTCCAATTCGGGCCCATACCAAACTGCCAGAACATCTAATTAAGGAAATCGTGGCATTGAAACTGGAATCCGTCGGCTTGCGCGGTGCAGAGCAAATGATGCCATCGGAACTGTCTGGTGGTATGAACCGACGTGTGGCTTTAGCCCGGGCGATTGCGCTGGACCCTGAACTGATCATGTACGATGAACCCTTTGCCGGACAAGATCCGATTGTGATGGGGGTGTTGACTCGTTTAATCCGCTCTCTGCGTGAAGCACTGGATCTGACCACGATTATTGTCTCGCATGATGTGACAGAAACCTTATCCATTGCTGATTACATTTATATCGTGGCAGAAGGCAAGATCCAGGGCGAGGGCACACCGGCAGAGCTAAAAGTGCATCCTTCAACTTTTGTGCAGCAATTCCTGACGGGTTCGGTGGAAGGTCCAGTCGATTATCAGTTTAGTCACCGGGCTTATTTAAGTGATGAGGTACGTTCATGAATGCAATTGCCGCATTAGGTAGACGCGTTATTGAACGTGTACAGGGGATTGGGGTCGCAACCCTGATGCTGTTGCAGATCTTATTTTCCATGCCGACCTGGCTTGGGCTAAGACTATTTGTTTATCAGATGTATCGGGTCGGGGTATTGTCCCTGCTGATTATTGTGGTTTCTGGTCTGTTTATTGGTGCCGTGCTTGGCTTGCAGATGTTCAGTATTCTGTCGACCTTTGGCAGTGAATCCATGCTTGGTACAGCGGTGGCGTTGACCTTGCTGCGTGAATTAGCACCTGTAGTCGCGGCTTTGCTGTTTGCAGGACGTGCCGGTTCGGCTTTGACCGCAGAAATTGGTCTGATGAAAGCCACTGAACAATTGTCCAGTATGGAAATGATCGGGGTGGATCCCTTAAAACGGGTGATTTCGCCACGTCTCTGGGCGGGGATTTTCAGCTTGCCTATGCTTTCGGTGATCTTTGCCGCAGTCGGAATTATGGGCGGCAAAATGGTCGGTGTAGACTTTTTGGGGGCTGATGAAGGCGCTTATTGGAGCGGCATGGAAAGCAGCGTGCAATTCTATAAAGATGTCTTGAATGGCACTATTATTAAAAGTTTTGTATTCGCATTAATGTGTACCTGGATTGCGGTATATCAAGGCTATGCCTGTGTACCAACATCGGAAGGTATTGCAACTTCTACAACGCGTACAGTCGTCTATTCTTCACTGTGCGTTTTAGGCTTTGATTTTGTGTTGACTGCGGTCATGTTCGGAGGTGTTTAATGAAATCACGTACTAGTGAGCTGGCCGTTGGTATTTTTGTTATTTTATTTGGTATTGCCTTATTCTTTTTAGCGATGCGTGTCAGTGGTCTGGTCGGCAGCAATATTTCCGACAGCTATAAAATGACGGCAACTTTTGAAAATGTGAATGGCATCAAGCCACGTGCCAAAGTCGCTTTAAGCGGGGTGAAAGTGGGACAGGTCGATGAGATTACCCTGGATCCTGTAACGCGTCTGGCAACCGTACATATGACCCTAGATGGCTCATTGACCTCGTTTAATGCTGAACAATTAAAGCAAGTTCAAGAGGAAGCTCTGGACGAGTTACGCTACAGCTCGGACTATGAAGCAGCGACACCTGCGCAACAAAAAGACATGGAAAAACAACTGTTAGCTAACATGAAATCCATCACCAATATTGATGAAGATGCTTATATTATGGTAGCGACCAATGGCTTATTGGGTGAAAAGTACCTGAAAATTATTCCAGGTGGTGGTCTGAGCTATTTGCAACGCGGCGATCAGATTGCCAATACCCAAGGCACTATGGAAATTGAAGATTTGGTGACGAAATTTATTACCGGTGGTGCTGGCAAATCGTCAGATAGTCAAGAAACTACATCGGAACAGACGACAGTTTCAGAAACAACAGATGCAGAACCTGCATTTGTTGAATAATAGATTGAGGAGAATTCAGTGAAGACTTTAGTAAAACAAACGCTTGCAGTAAGCATTCTTTCAACAATGGTTGCTGGTACAGTGTTTGCTGCACCGTCTGAAGCACCACCTGCTTTTATTAAAAAAGTAGCAGATGGTTTAATTGAGCGCCTCAAAGCTGACAATGCAAAACTGCAATCAAATCCAGCTTTGGTCAAAAGCATTGTGCGCCAGAATCTGGATCCGTATATTGATTCTCAATCTTTCACACGTATTGTGATGGGCACATATGCCACGAACCAATATAGTACGGCGGCACAGCGTGCGCAGTTTGAAAAGAATTTCCGTGAAACCTTAATTGAAAACTATGGTTCTGCCTTTGCCAAGTTCAGTAATCAGACTTATAGCGTGCGTCCTTACAAGGCCAGCAACAGCAAAAACCCTGTCGTGACCATCGACTTTAATAACAAGGGCGAGAAAATTCCAGTAGCATTCCAGCTGGTGGACAAGGGTTCACAATGGAAAATCCGCAACATCAACGTATCGGGTATTGACCTAGGTTTGCAGTTCCGTAACCAGTTTGCTGCGACGGTAAAACGTAATGGCGGTAATATTGATAAAGCAATTGCCAACTTTAAACCGGATGCAGAAGCTGCAATCGACAAGAAATAATCAAACAGGTGAGCCGTGATTACATTCAATGATCAGGAACTACAGGTTTCAGGCAAGATTGACTATGACAATGCACAGGACTATTACTTAAATGGTCTGCGTGTGATCCAGTCACAAAGCAAGTTTCCACTTGTGGTTAATCTGGCTGAGCTTGAAAGTGGCAGTACTTTGGCTTTGGCAGTTTTGGTGCGCTGGCTGCGCCAGACTCATCAGGCTCAAGGGCTACAGTTTAAAGCTGTTCCTGCTAAAATGATGAATATCATTCAGGCCAGCCATTTGCAGGATGATTTAAACATCGTTCAGTAAAAGAAAAGCACCGAAAGGTGCTTTTTTATTGTGATCAAATTTTAAGAAATCATTCAAATCAAATAGATCTAAATATGGATTGCACGTCCTCTCTGCCTCAGGGAGAGAGTTAGAGAGAGGGGTGTAAAAATCCTCCCTAACCATTTTCTTCACTTTTTAAAGAGAAGTTGAAGAGGGATTAAATAAATATGAATTAAATACAGGCATTTCTTGCGCTTCACTTTAAATCTAAAGAGCAAGTGAGACTTAGAAAGGGATATCTAATAAAAAACCTCTCCCTGACAGGAAACATCTCTCCCTTTTCAAAAGAGAGGTTAGGAGGGATTCTAGATCCACTTCTTCCATCTAAAGTAAATTAATGGGCCAATCAGGAAGCCAATTAAAATAATACTGACCATGATGAAACTCATGGTGCCTTGTGCAAAGGGCAGCACTTCGGTGTTCATACCGTAAATACTGGCAATCAGCATTGGTGGCGCAAGCATACTCGGCAGAATCGAGAATCGACGAATGGTATCGTTCTGCTCAGTGTTAATGAATCCGGACGTGGTATCGAGCAGGAAACGTACTTTCTGGAACAAGAAAGCATCATGCTCGACCAGCGAGCGCACATCTTCACTCAGTTCTCGAATATCCGCATCATAAATATGACTGCCCAAGGCGCGTGGACGCGACAGGAAGGTCAGGACGCGGCGTAAATCGATTAAACACAGTTGCGCTTTACCCAACATATCTTCAAGTTGCGCCAAGCGGGTAATCATGTCATCCAGATCCAGAATCTGTTCACGATGGCGGTTATTCAACACTTCAGTTGAATATTTCTCTAAATCTTTATGCACATCTTCCAGAATATCGGCCAGCTCATCCAGCTTGGCTTCGAGTAAGCCCAATAAAATCCAGGTCGGATCTTTATAATCGATTTCATAATCATTGCGGCGCGCGCGGGCACGAAAGGCGCGAAAAGCCACCAGTTTTTCACCACGCAAAGTAAACAGACGATCCTTGTGCAGAATGAATGCAACGGTTTGTACTGTTGCCAACATACTGGATTCATCTTCGTGTTCGTTTTCGACCTGATAGTTTTTATTCTTGGTTAAAAAATAGGTGCTGATATGCAAAATACCGTCATCATCACGGTAAAATCGGGCACTCGAGGAAATATCTTCCAGCGATTTTAAGGTCGGTAAATTTTGCTCGTAGGCATCTAAAATCCATTGCTGCTCTTCCTGTGAAGGCGCAATCAGATCAAGCCAGACTAAATCTGGATGCAGGTCGAAATCACCATTAATCGTGATATCTTCTAAGCTACCGCGCTCTGTGGCGTAAAAGGCTTCAAGCATGCTGTCTTTTCTCCCGGGCGCAGTATGTGAATTGGAATGGGTGTATTTTAGACAAGGAATTGAATAAAAACACTGATATTAAGCAGTTATTTTGGTAAAAAGCGTGCTTGCCGCGATTTCGTACAATATGGCGTCAATTAGAGGATGAAATGATGAATTCTATCGCAATTTTTTGTGGTTCAGCGCTTGGCTCGGATCCTCTTTATACGCAGGTTGCCGAAAAAGTCGGTCAGACTCTGGCGACACGACAGCAAACGCTGGTTTATGGAGGAGGTCGTTCTGGCTTAATGGGTATTGTGGCTGATAGTGCCTTGGCGGCGGGCGGTAAGGTGATTGGCGTAATTCCAAGACAGCTGGTCAATCGTGAGCTGGCACATCCACATATTACCGAGCTGTATGTGGTGGATAATATGCATGAGCGTAAAACCCGGATGTCGGAACTGGCTCAGGGATTTATTGCCATTCCCGGTGGTGCAGGAACACTGGAAGAGATTTCTGAACAATGGACTTGGGCACAATTGGGGATTCATCAGAAGCCTTGTGCTTTTCTCAATACCGATGGTTTTTATGATGACCTGATTAAATTCATCCGTATGACCACGGAGAAGGGTTTTACTAAATCACGTTTCACTGAGGCTTTGATTATCAGTGATGATCTGGACGATATTTTGCGCCAATTCGAAAGTTATCAGCCGCCTGAAGCCAAATGGGGTATGGTTGATCAGACTGACCTTGTAAAATAAGTTATCCAGAATACGCAATTGTAGAAAATAAATGAAAGTGATTACGGTGGCTGCAGCCATTATTTTAAATGAAGCGCAGCAACTGCTGGTGGTTCGCAAGCAAGGAACATGCTGCTTTATGCAGGTCGGTGGCAAGCTGGAGCCAAATGAAACCCCAGAAGCCACCATGTTGCGTGAAATTCAGGAAGAAATTGGCACGCAAGCCCAGATTCAGCAATTCATTGGCCGTTTTGAAACCCAGACTGCCAATGAACCTGATCATCAACTGGTGAGTTATGTCTATTGGGTAAGTCTCGATCAAGCACCTAAAATTGAAGCAGAAATCGCTGAAATGAAATGGGTTGATCTGGATGAAAACGAGGTGCTACTGGCACCCTTGACCACTGAAATTGTGATTCCTTGGGTGAAGTCACATTTACTCGCCCAAGCTTAAATTTTAGATTTGTGCACCTGCCAGACAGGCTGCATAAATTTTCTGACAGCCTAGCTCTTCAAGTTTTCGAGTGAGCGCTAGAATCGAACTGCCAGTCGTCACTACATCATCAATGATTAGCACGCGTCGGTAACGAATATTAGACGGTGTACTGATCTGAAACTGCGACTGGATATCTTCGATTCTTTCCAGACGGCTTAAGCCTTTTTGTGAATGCTGTTTCAGCCGGCTAACAGGTTGCCAGATGGGAACATTCAATTTTTTCGCCACATGCTTGGCCAGTACCAGAGATTGATTATAACCGCGTTCGGCCAGGCGTTCAGTCGAGATCGGCATCGGGACTATTGCACTGACTTTGGGTAATTCTAAACTCAACAGCGTACCGGCCAGTAAATTTTGCAAATGCAGCTTCTGTTCATATTTAAACAGCTGAATCAACCGATCCATTGGGTAGGCATAATCGCAGGCAATCTGAAACTGCATTTCTTGACGCTGAATGGTTTGATGTATCCACGGCAACTGCTGCCAGCAATCCTGACAGACTGAATAAATGCTCTGATAATCAGTCTGACACAACTGGCAGGGCTGAAGCGTATTCAGCTTGGAGATTCCCTGTGCCAGTAATTTAAACATAGGCATAACGCGGTGCTTCCGGTAGCCAGCGTTGTAATAACGCCTCAGCCTGATCTGGATAATCTTTTAAAATTTGCTGCGCCACATAATGTGCCTGATTGAGCAGGTGATCATCGCGTTCAAGTTTGGCCACGCGGAAATTCATATCGCCGGTTTGTTTAGTCCCCAGTAATTCACCTGGCCCACGCAATTCCAGATCTTTCTCGGCAATCATAAAACCATCATTGGTTTCACGCATGATTCTTAAGCGTTCCTGACCGTTTTGCGACAGCGGATGCTTGTATAGCAGGGCGCAGAAACTGGCTTTGGCACCACGGCCAACCCGACCACGTAGCTGATGTAGCTGTGACAGGCCTAAACGTTCGGCATTTTCAATCACCATAATGGAAGCGTTGGGTACATCGACCCCGACCTCAATTACGGTAGTGGCAATGAGTAGCTGTAATTCATTGTTTTTGAATTGCTGCATCACCGCCTGTTTTTCATCGGCTTTCATTTTGCCATGTACCAGACCGATATTCAGCGCAGGAAAGCGTTCCCGAATTTCGGCAAAAGTGGCTTCCGCGGCCTGAGCATCTAAAGTTTCGGATTGCTCCACCAAGGTACAGACCCAATAGGCCTGTTTGCCTTCAGCGCAATTCGTCGCAATACGTTGCAGAACTTGTTCACGCCGATCCAGTGGAATGGTCACCGTTTGAATCGGGGTACGACCCGGTGGCAGCTCGTCAATCACCGAGGTATCCAGATCACCATAAGCCGACATGGCCAAGGTGCGGGGAATCGGGGTTGCGGTCATCACCAGCTGATGCGGGGACATGCCATCCAGGCCTTTATTTCTGAGTGCAAGACGTTGATCGACTCCAAAGCGGTGTTGCTCATCAATAATCACCAGACCGAGTTTGGCAAACTCGACATTCTCCTGAAACAGGGCGTGGGTGCCAATCACCAGATGGGCGCTCCCGTCCCGAATGACCTGTTCCGCTGCGGCGCGGGCTTTGCCTTTTTGCTTGCCGGACAGCCAAGCGATATTAAGACCTAGTGGCTCAAACCAGCGTTTAAAGTTGAGATAATGCTGCTCGGCCAGAATTTCGGTAGGTGCCATCAACGCCACTTGCCAGCTTTCTTCCAGGGCATGACAGGCTGCGACACCGGCCACCAATGTTTTGCCGGCACCGACATCGCCTTGTACCAGACGTAACATCGGTTTATTGGCTTTTAAATCTTGTGCGATTTCTTTGGATACACGTTTTTGTGCACCGGTCATTTCAAAAGCCAGACTGGCCAGAAGCTGTTTGGCATAGGTTTTACTCGGTGCAAATGAAGGAGCTTCAACCTGCTGAATAAAGGCACGCCGGGTCAATAAACTGATCTGATGCGCCACTAGTTCTTCAAAGATCAGGCGTTGCTGTGCGGGATGCGAGCCTTGTGCCAGTTGTAACATATTGGCATTGACTGGCGGATGATGGATATATTCCAGTGCTTGTTTTAACGCATAACCATTGCTAAATTTTGCTGGCAGCAGTTCAGGCAGATGATCGCTATACTGAGCCAAAGCCTGTTGAATATAATCGCGTATTTTTGGCTGGGTCAGACCTTCAGTGGCAGGATAAATCGCGGTAAGTTGGGTTTGCGGTAGCGGGGTATCTTCAGTAATGACTTGCAGCTCGGGATGATACATTTCCAGACCGCGCGCACCGACCCGGACTTCACCAAAAATTCTTAAACGGTGACCGAGCTTGCAGCGATCGGTGATGCCTTTATAAATATGATAAAAACGCAAAGTGACTTTACCGCAGTCATCATCCAGTAATACAGCCATGGACTTGCGTTTACCCGGCGGGAAATCCACGCCTTTGACGATACCTTCGAGCAAATAGCTACGCCCCACGCTCAATTGATTCATGGGAATGATCGTGCTACGGTCTTCATAGTCACGTGGTAGATGAAAAAGCAAATCATCAGTATTGAAGATATTTAATTTTTCAAGTAATGCAGCGGCGGCATTGCCAACGCCTTGTAACTGATGGACTGCAGCCATGTCCCCTCAACCAGATTCGTGATTCGGTGCTCAATGCATATTCTATTTATCGGTTATGGTAAAACATCCCGGCGTGTTGCTAAACAACTATTTGAGCAAGGTCATCAAATTAGCACAATTAGCTCAAGTCCCAAAACAGATTCCTTTGCAACTCATCTGATTCAAGATTTGCATAAACTGAATTTAACGACAGTCACACCGATTGATTGGGTCTATGTATTGCTTAGTCCAAAACAAAGTGCTGTCGATGGTTATCAACAGACCTATCTGGATTCTGTGCAGCCGATTGTGACTGCCTTGAAACAGCATCCAGTGCAACGGATTGTGGTGGTGTCATCGACACGGGTCTATGGGCAAAATGCTGGAGAAAACGTCAATGATGAAACGCCTCTACAGCCCAATGATGCACAAGGAGAAATCCTGTATCAGATGGAGCAGGCCTATTTAGCGGCTTATCCTGAGCAATGTACAATTATTCGCCCAAGTGGAATTTATGGAACATCGGTAGAGCGCTTACAAAAAATGGCAGTATCTATGACCAGCTATCCAAATCTGCACTGGTCAAACCGGATTCATATCGAAGATTTATCACGTTTCTTGTCACAGATGATTCACGTGGAACATCCTGAGTCTTCTTATATTGTGAGCAATAACCAGCCACAGCTTTTACATAAAGTCTTGCAATGGTTTCAGCAGCAGATGGGGCTGCCTTTACTCGAAGTTGAGAACAAGCAGGTCACCGGTAAAAAGCTCTATGCAACTCGGATGCAAAAAACAGGATTTGAATTAAAGCATACAGATTGTTTTGAGGATTATTTGGGGTTGATGAATAAATTTGAATAAATTTGGAACTTCTCCCTTACAGAAGAGCTATCTTCATCCTTTTTTAAATTAAAGAAAATTCCCCTCCTTTGGAAAAGGAGGGGTTAGGGGAGGATTAAATTCCCCCTCATCCCCCTTATGAAGCAGTGCTTCCCATCTCCTGAAAGGAGAGAGAATAAAAGCTTTACTTCTTTTTGCGCTTGGCACGTTTCTTGGCTTGTTCAGCCGCAACTGCATCAAGTGCTTCTTTGAGTTCTTCATCGGTAAAGGCGGTGATGTGATGCAGCATCTGTAATTTCACTTCATCCAGTACCAGATCTGCATATTGCGCTACGTTGGTCAGCTGCTCATCAAAAACAATGGCATTGTCGTCATTGGTACACAGATAACCTTTTTGGGTTAAGACTTTAATAAAGCTCTGGAACAGGGCTTTGTCGAAGAATTCTGGCGAGTTGAATTCGTATAGAACTGATAAACGCTGACCAACCAGATAGCTCAATTCTTCAACCTGACGGGTCGAAATGTTGCCTGAACCACGTTGGGTAATCAGTGCCAAAGTCATGTAATAACGTTCCAGACTTTGAGTCACTGGTGCAGCCAGAACTTCGAGCTGATGATGGACTTCAGTATTGGGTGCCGGAGCAAGCAGATTTTCACCATCTTGCGTGATCAGTTTGGCAGAAATCAAGTTATCAATATGCGCATTGACTTGATC
Source organism: Acinetobacter sp. YH12102 (assembly GCF_013419125.1). Classification (NCBI taxonomy): domain Bacteria; kingdom Pseudomonadati; phylum Pseudomonadota; class Gammaproteobacteria; order Moraxellales; family Moraxellaceae; genus Acinetobacter; species Acinetobacter sp. YH12102. The sequence goes on from NZ_VPAS01000012.1 coordinate 37,388, forward strand.
CTGAATCTCATCTTCACGCCATTTTAAAAAAAGCTCTGCTTTTAGGAATGGGTACAGGGTGCTGCTGATGTTGACGACATCATCACGGCGAATCGTTCCATTGTGTTCAGCCAGTGCTGCAATCAATGACGGAAGCACAAAGGAATGCACGATATTGTTACGGAAATAAGTCAGCAAAACTGCCTGATTATCTTCAATGGCAATGATATCGCCCAGCACATGTTTTACCCGCTTGATCAGTTTCAGCTTCATTGCATAGGCAATAATTTCTTTGCCTGAAAGCGGTGTAACTTCCATCCGTTCATCATAAGGTAATGCCGCCAGCAGGGTACGATAAGTATCCAGCTGCTTGATACAGATTTCTTCATCCAGCGTATGTTTCGGTGTCGCCAACAGGATCAACGATAATAGCGATACCGGATTGATCACCACTGCACGGTTGATATTTTCCAGAATCGCTTGCGCAGAGCTGTTTACTGCATCAGAAACTGCTTGTGGAATTGGATCATCGTTCTTTTCAATTTTAATATTTTCTGCGCCATGCTGTTTCAGGATGTCATCCAGAAATACCGGCTCACCAAAATTCAGATGCACTTTACCGAAAATGCGTTCAATTTTGCGCAGGGTTTTGACAATACCAAAAATAGATTCGGCTTCTTTCGGCTTGCCGCTCATCTCACCGACATAAGTGCCGCCTTCCATCAGGCGTTCATAACCGATATAGGTCGGTACAAAGACAATTGGTTTGGCTTTGCCGCGTAAATGACCATGCACGGTCATCGCCAGCATCCCAGTTTTAGGTGGTAGCAAACGACCAGTACGTGAACGACCACCTTCGATAAAGTATTCCAGTGGGGTATTGCGTGATAGAACGCTATATAAATATTCTTTAAAGACTGTGGTATAGAGCGCATTGCCACGGAAAGTACGGCGGATAAAGAAGGCACCGCCACCACGTAAAATCTGACCCACAAAAGGCATGTTCAGGTTATCGCCCGCAGCGATATACGGCACCATCAAGCCACGACGATAGATCACATAAGACAATAACAAATAGTCGATGTGACTGCGGTGACATGGGGTATAGACAATCTCATAATCTTTGGCCAGTTCACGCACGGTACTGAAATTATGTACTTCTACGCCGTCATAGAGTTGCGTCCATAAGCGGGTCAGAGCTTTATCGGCAAAACGTACAGTCGAATGAGAATAATCGGAAACGATTTCGTTCAGATAACCAATGGCACGACGTTCAGATTCCAGCATCGAGATTTTACTGCGAATACTGTCATTGCGAATCGCAGCCTGTACATCTGGCGATTTGATTAAACCGTGCATGACATTACGGCGATCGGACAGATCCGGCCCGAGAATCACTTCGCGCTGCCCATCCAGATAATCATTTAAAGTGCTAACAATATAAGTCGCTGGTGCTGAATTTGGATGCGTTTTTTTGGCATGCTCAATCATGGCACGTAAAGACTGGGGTTCGTGAAACTCTAAATAAGACTGACGGCCATGCAGACCGATATTGACCAGTTGCTTGACCCGGCTTGGCGTAGACCAGGTATCGGTAAATAGCAGTTTGAACCAGGAATCTTCTTTTTCAGGTTCACGTCCCCAAAGCACCGTGACTGGTACCAATTCCACATCTAGTTCAGGATGTTGTTCCAGGATTTCAATCAGGCGTAACAGGCGCGGCGGAAACGCATGCGGCGGTGAGCTGAGCAGGTTATTTTCATCATGATGCTGTAAAAACAGCAGCGAAGCTTTTTCCTTACTATTGCCCAGTTGCATTGGATCGAGCGCAGCTGGCAACTTTAAACGGCGGGTTTCTGCATCGACGACCAGCGCATTACTACGCGAATGGTTCTGTAAAACGTAGCAGACCAGCTTTCGCGATTCTGTTGCAGTCTGATCAGGTTCAGGTGCTGTCACTTCACTTGGTACTTCCCCAAGAACATGAGGGGTAACCACAAGATCAAGTAGCTTACTTGAAAGCTTGCGATACATTTGACCAAAGCCATTCTTGGACATAGCTGCTCCTAATTTTACTGACCAAAACCACAGGACTTCTGAGGGGATTTATTTTTGCGGGTTTCCAAAGCGAAACCATATATCTTTTTTTAACAACTTCAACAGAAGTGCGCTAATTTTAGCGTGAAAGCAGATGCTTTTCCTAGTCACTTATGACATCAGTATGACAGAACAGTCATGCAATCTTTAGAGTTTCGGTCTGATTTTGTGGCAGAATATTCCAGATTAATTATTTAGATCTGTTTTTCCATTTTGGGATATCTCCAATATTACGTAGGTTGCTTATGAATGCCTTAACACAGGAACTGGTCGAGCTGCTCAGCTTGGAAAAGTTAGAAGAAAACATTTTTCGGGGAATCAGCCGTAATCTGGTGGGCAAGCGCGTGTTTGGTGGGCAGGTTTTAGGGCAGGCACTCCGCGCTGCGTCTTATACCACAGACCGTCCGGCACACTCGTTACATGCCTATTTTCTGTTTGGCGGAGATGTCAACGCACCGATTATTTATGAAGTGGATCGTATCCGTGACGGCAAGAGCTTTGTCAGCCGTCAAGTACGTGCGATTCAGCATGGTCGCACTATTTTTATGTGTATGGTGTCTTTTGCGCATCAGGAAGAAGGTCTCAATTACCAGATTTCAGAGCCGGAATATCCGCCAGCAGAAAGCCTGAAAAATGAAGCAGAACTGATCAAACAAATGATTGAGTTTATTCCGGAAAATGTCCGTGCGTCCTTCACCCGTGATCGTCATGTCGAGATCCGCCCGATCAATCCGCAAAACCCCTTTCAGCCTCAGCCGGAAGCGCCGTCTTATGCGCACTATATCCGCACCCATGACCGAATTGCTGTAGAAGTGGATCAGATTTCTTTGCATCAGGCGATTGCCGCTTTCTATTCAGACTTTACCTTGATGACCACGGCACTGCGTCCACATGGTCTGAGTTATATTTCGCCAAGCCTGCAATGTGCCAGTATTGACCATGCCATGTACTTCCATAAGCCATTTCGTGCCGATGAATGGATGCTATATGACATGGATGCCACCCAGAGCGCCAGCTCACGCGGTCTGAATTTTGGACGGATGTGGCAGAATGGCGAACTGGTCTGTAGTACCACGCAGGAAGGGCTGATCCGCTTACGTGAAATCGAAACCCAATAATTTTTATATTTTTTGCTCAAAAAGCCGAATCCCAGATTCGGTTTTTTTGTTTTTAATTCGCAGAACAATCATTATTTGAGATCTTGTTCTAGGCACGCGTTTATAAAATATTACTCGATTCTGTAGAATCGGCATGGCATAGTGCCGCTTAAGATCTATATTAAAATGCATGAAAAGATGAGCTTAAATACGCAAATTTTAATTGCCGCCGTATTGGGGGTGCTGTTTGGATTTTTACTCACGATATTTCCGCAGACCTCATTTTTTGATGTCAGTTTATACGGCATCGGCATCGTCAGCAGTGTTTTTATCGGCTTATTAAAAATGCTGTTGGTTCCGCTAATTTTTACGTCGATTGTGGTCGGGGTATCCAATCTGCAGGCAGGCGGACAACTGAATCGCACCTGGAAAATCACCCTGATGTGCTGTGTGACCACAACGACTTTGGCACTCATTTTAGGTCTGGCCTGTGCACATCTGTTTGATGTCGGCAAGGGTGTCGATGTACTGATGTTCCAGGATGCCATGGCGCAGCATCAGACTCCGGACACCTTAACGCCATCTTCTTTCTTTACCAATTTTATCCAAAATACCCTGATCAATCCGTTTAAGGCATTTTCAGATGGCAATGTCCTGGCGGTGGTGGTCTTTGCCTTGTTTGTCGGTGTGGCACTGGTCGCAGGCGGAGATAAATTCCGTACCGTGCGCAAGTTGAGTCACCAGTTTTTTGAAATCATGATGTTGATGATTGGCTGGGTGATGAAACTGGCACCTTTCGGTATTTTTGCTTTATTGGCCAAGCTGATCGCGACTGAGGATATTTCGGTACTCAGTCGTCTGGCTGAATTTGCGGCCGTGGTCACTGGAACCACCATTTTCCATGGCATCGTGGTATTGCCTTTATTGCTGTGGATTTTTGGCAAGATGGATCCGATCACGTTCTTTAAAGGCACACGCGCTGCTTTAATTACCGCATTTGCCACCAGTTCCAGTTCGGCCACCATGCCACTGTCAATGAAATGTGCGCAGGAAAATCTGGGCGTACGTCCGCATACGGCAGGTTTTGTGATTCCACTGGGAACACAGCTGAATATGGATGGCACAGCTCTTTATGAGGCAGCCGCCGCCTTGTTTATTGCCAATTTAATGGGGCTGGATCTGAGTTTAGGGCAACAGCTGGTGGTCTGTGCCACGGCAATGATTGCATCCTTAGGCGCACCTGGGATTCCAAGCGCTGGCATGGTCACCATGATTATGGTGTTGCAATCTGTGGGATTGCCTGCCGAGGCGATTGCGATTTTATTGCCGATCGACCGTTTACTGGATACGGTACGTACCGTGGTGAATGTGCAGGGCGATATGATGATCAGTGTGGTGGTAGACCGGCATACCCGTGAACCTGAAGCGCCGGTTTAATCTTTATCTAAGTCCGGATTCCAGACAATTTCCCAGAGATGACCATTGGGATCCTGAAAATAACCAGCATATCCGCCATAAAAGGTGGTGTGTGCAGCTTTGATAATTTTAGCGCCCGCACGTTCAGCCAGTACCATGATCTGGTCAACCTCTAATGGACTATAGACATTATGTCCCAGCGCCATTTGGGTTGGGCAGATCGGACTCAATTCAAGACCGGTATCTTGCTGAAGGCTGCGCTGCGGCCATAAGGCAAGCTTAAGACCGGATTGCAGTTGAATAAACGCCACCGCACCATATTCAAATTCCTGCCCCATAATTCCGTCGCTTTTAAAGCCTAAACCCTCACAATAAAATTGCAATGACTGTTCTATGTCCTGAACAGCCAGCGTAATCACAGAGATAGATGGTTTCATAATGGGTGCCTGATCTAAGGCTGATCAAGATTTATTCTAATATGAATCAGGATTTAATCACTAAGTAAACAATGCAGTCTTCATGTAAAAACAGGTAAATCTGATCAATCCGGCGCTGCTATCACTTGGCCAGCTTGGCATAGCGAAAATCAGCCTAGAAAAAAACCTCCGTTATGCGACATAACGGAGGTTTTTAATTTAAATCAATCAATCAAATATTTTGTCATTTGATTATTCAGCTGAGCGTTTATTCTGGTTCAGCTCATCTGCTGCTTTAAGTTCTGACTGATCCTGCTCAAGTAATTCAAGCGGTTCTTCAGCTTCATTTAAGTCATGCGGTGAAACCTCACCAATAGCAGTTGCATCAGACCCAGAGTCGAGTTCAACTGGTTCATCGAATTGATTTAGATCATGAGCCGATACTTCCGGAATACTGTCCAAATCAAATTGAGTTGATTGATCTAAAGTGAAATTCAGACGGCCGCCCATGACGCTGGCCAGTTCTTCAAGTCCCTCTTTGTTCATAGAGGAGAACAATTGAATCGAGAAGTCCAGTTTCATTTTTTTTAATGCGGCTTTGACTTCTTGAAGCGCTTTAGAGGCAGGGCCACGATTCAGCTTATCTGATTTGGTCAAAAGAACATGCACAAACAAATGACGTGAATAAGCCCATTCCAGCATCATCACATCAAAGTGTTGTAGCGGATGACGAATATCCATCAACAGCACCAAGCCCTGTAAGCTTTTGCGATGAATCAGATAATTTTCCAGTTCTTTTTGCCAAACAATTTTCATCGCCTCTGGTACGGCAGCATAGCCATAGCCTGGTAAATCGACCAGACGCTGATCTGGATTACCCAAGCTAAAAAAGTTAATCATCTGGGTGCGGCCGGGTCTTTTTGATGCACGTGCCAACTGTTTCTGGTTGGTCAGGGCATTAATCGCACTGGATTTACCGGCATTGGAGCGACCGGCAAAAGCAATTTCATAGCCTGTATCTTCTACACAAAGACTGAGTTTTGGTGCACTCATTAAAAATTCGGCTTTGCGTAGCCAGTTGAGTGAGCGCACAGAATATTCAGTAATAGCAGAATCAACTTTTTTCTCGTAGCTGATCTTTTGCTTGGGTGCATGGGCTGTCTTACTGTTTTTGGATTTTCCTCTGCTGTGGTGCATAACTCAACTTCAATAAATGATCTACAAAGAAACATTATAAAGGAAGTCGCACAGGCAAGCGAACTTTGCTTTGCAATGCTATTGCAACTTAATCCATCAGGTTAATTAAACCGATTGGAGAAACAGTACTAAAATGAGATTGGTTAGATGGGGTGAGCACATCGGCCAGGGTATATTGGTTCAGGCTTTGGTAAAACTGTTCCAGCGCATGGTCGAGAATACCTTTTAAACCACAATTGCTACGCAGTACGCAGGGTGGGGTATTACATTCGACAATCACATGATTTTCACCCTGCAAGCTAAGCACGATCTCACCGAGTTTTAGATTTAGTGTAGTAGGATTTAAGCGGATGCCGCCGCCTTTACCGCGTGTGGCAATAATCCAGTCTTGTTTCGACATGAAATGCACAATCTTCATTAAATGATTTTGTGACACATACAAATCTCGCGCAATTTCCGCAATCGTATACGGCGTATCTCGCGGCTGGGAGATGTACATTAAAATACGCAAAGCATAGTCGGTAAATTTGTTTAATTGCATGATCGCACTAATATCTTTAAGAATTAAATAGATAAGGGCTAGTCTAGCATAACCAGACTAGCCCCACCTATTCAGCTTGAAGCGAGGGCTTAGTGGTGAACCCCACCTGTACCAAATGCTTCACTATGAATATTTTCAGCAGGAATACCGCGGGCAACGAGTGCTTTTTGCTGTTCTGCCATAAATGGCATTGGGCCGCAAAGGTAGTAATCGGCATTGACTGGTAACAGCGCTGCATCAACTGTACTCAGATCCAGACGACCTGCTACATCATAATCCTCACCCAGTTTGTCAGCTTGATGTGGAAATTCATAAGCAGTAAGGGTGCTTAAGCGCGGATATTTTGCTTTCAGGTCATGAATATGCTGGTGCATCGCATGAACCTGTTTGCTACGGCAAGCATGGATAAAGGTCACAGGTTGTGGCATATCCAGAGTCACCAGCTGGTTCAGCATCGCGATCATTGGCGTCAGGCCAACACCACCACTGATAAACACATTACGTTTAGCTGGATCGATCAGGTAGAAGTTACCTGTTGGTGCAGATACTTCAATTTCTGAACCTTCCGGCAAACCATGTAGAGTGTTAGACACCCAACCTGCAACTTGATCTGCGCCATTGCCCGGTTCACGTTTAACTGAAATACGCAAATAGTCTGCTTGAGGGCTGGTTGAAAGCGTATATTGACGCGGCTGTTTTAAGCCGAGTTCTTCTACGAATACACGAACTGAAATATATTGACCCGCTTCATATTTCGGTAAATCGCCACCATCTACCGGTTGTAGATAGATTGAAGTAATCTCGTCACTTTCTACTACTTTTCGGGCAATTTTGAAATTGCGCCAGCCTAACCAGCTACCTTTGGTTTGCTGATGCTGCTCATAGATCGTTTTTTCAGTGCTGATGAACAAGTCAGCCAATTGACCATAAGCTGTAGCCCAAGCATCAATTAATGGATCTTCCATCGGGATGCTTAATACTTCACTAATAGAATGCAGCAGGTTTTCACCCACAATATTATAGTCTGGCGCTTGAATGTTTAAGCTCACGTGTTTATGCGCGATCAGCTCAACCACAGGTAAAAGTACAGATGGGTCTTCAATATTTTCGGCATAGGCCAATACAGCGCCGGCAAGAGCTTGCGCCTGTGCACCACTGCGTTGGTGACCCATATTAAACGTTTCTTTAAGGGCAGGGTTGTTGCCTAACATGCGGTTATAAAAATAGCCCGTGAGTGCCACACCATTTTCGCGGAGTACAGGCACTGTTGCTTTTACAAGGTCAATTTGCTGCGGAGTCATGTTTGATCTCTCATGGCTGTTTATTTATAAGATGTATTTAAAATACATCTTAAAGCATGCCTTGTAAATACATCTTTTAATAAAACCATAAAAAAATTATGGGATATCTGAATATCCCATAATTTTAAAAATCTTGATAGGAATAAATCGTGCTATTTTCACTGAAAAAGCAGTCATGAAACTCGCGGACAATTCTCCCCGGTATCATCTCCGAGCCTGCGTGCGCAGTTTGATAAATCGATCAGTATCTTTTATGAACTTTTTAGGTTGCCTAAGTCGCGTGTTCTAATTCCTTTTGTTGCTCACCGGTTAGAGGTCACTGTTCCTTGGCTTGCTGTTTTGCAAATTCTGCTTGTTTGGCATTTTTTTGAGGTTCGGCCACTTGGGTTTTGCAGCATTTCAAAAGCACTATTCCGATCGACACTCTGTTCATAAATAAGAGTGACTGTTTTTTTAGTTTCAGTTAAACCGACAAGCAGACCATGCCGACTGGTAAGCTGTGAGCATAAGACAATGTCTTGCATGGTATTTGTGGTTTTTTAGTAATACCAAATAGTGTTCACCTAACTTTTCCTATTGTTTATCATTCATTTTTAGGCTTTTTCATGTGTTCTAGGGCGTACTGGATATCTTGAATCAAATCTTGCGGATGTTCCAGTCCGATACAGAAACGAACCAGAAAGCCATGTTTTAAATGTGAATGTTCCAGTACACGCATGTCTTTTAAGTTATAGAGCATGACCAGGCTGACAGGACCACCCCAGCTAAAGCCGAGCTTAAACAGGTTTAAGCTGTCACAGAAATTGCGAATATCTTGCAGCTTATAAGAATGATCAAAAATCACGCTAACCAGGCCGGCACTTTGACCTGTCTTACAAATATCTTTCCAGTATTGATGTCCAGCGCAATCTGGATCGGCTGGATGTAAAACTTGAACAAGCTCAGTTTGCTGTTTGAGCCACTTCATTAAAGTCAGTGCGCTTTCGGACTGATGCTGATAACGCAGTTGCATCGAAGCCAGACTGCGTTGTACCTGCGCCACATCATCACCAGAAACACTAATGCCCTGAATGGCATGGGTACGGAACAGTTTGTGATGCAGGGTTTTATCTCGTGTAACAACTGAGCCCATCAAGATGTCGCCACCACCGCTTGGATATTTGGTCAGGGCATGAACCGTGATATCGACACTTAAATGCTCTTCGCCAAAATCAAAAGCATTAAAAGCCAGACCTGCGCCCCAGGTATTATCCAGCGCCGTCAAAATATGATGTGCCTGGGCTTTTTTGATTAAACCGACCAGATCTGGAAACTCCAGTGTGACTGAACCGGCTGCTTCCAGCCAAAGCAGTTTTGCTTTTTCACTTGGTGTAAAGGTTTCGACCTCAAGCGGGTTATACACTTTGACCGCAATGCCATAACGCGTTTCCAGATTGCGCAGATGTTCCATGTTTGGGCCATAGATGTTATCGGCAACCCAGACTTCATCACCTTGGCTCAAGAAACAAGAATTCACCAGGTTAATGGCGGATAAACCGCTCGGCGCAAGTAGGCAGTATTCACCGCCTTCAATTTGCGCGATGTTATCGCCTAAGGTAAATGTCGTGGGTGTGCCATGGGTGCCGTAGCTATAGTCATAAGCATCGGTCCAGTGGCGATTAAATAGCGCATCAGTATTCTCAAAAATAATGGTCGATGCACGAAACAGGGGAGGTTGAACCGTAGAAATGGATTGAGGGGCTTTTCGTGGTGCATGAATCAGGGTGGTTTGAGCGTTTTTTTTCACGTGAATGCCCTTAAATGTAATCAAATATTACCTTAGCTTAAGAGAATCTGTGACTTACTGCCAGTTCGGTTGTGAATTGTTAAAAAAATTGGTCCTTGAAAAAAGTTGGCTTCATTTTTGCAAAACCTAAAACTATCTAGCTAAAAAATAGGTTGAGGAGCATGAAGTCGCATTTAAAAGTGCATTATTTTCAGCATATTGCTGGTGAAGGCTATGGTAGTTGTCATGAGTTTTTAAAGCAGTATCAGGCGTACATTAGTGCGACTGAGTTTTTTGCTTTACCGTTGGATCGTCCTTTAGAGATTGAGGCTTTGCCAAGGGTTGAGGACGTCGATTTACTGATCATCATGGGCGGAACCATGAGTGTCAATGATGAGGCGAATTTCCCTTGGTTAAAGATAGAGAAACGCTGGTTGCGTCGTTATCTGTCACATGGCAAACCGGCAATCGGTTTATGCCTGGGTGGACAATTGATTGCCAATGCATTGGGGGCGGGCGTCAGTCGTAATCCTGAGCAGGAATTGGGCTGGGCCACGGTACACAAGGTAGCCAATCTACCGCAAGAATGTTTTAGCTTGCCCGAACAGTTCAATATTCTGCAATGGCATAGTGAAAGCTTTGAAATACCCAAAGGGGCAGTGCATCTGGCAGAAAACCAAGCCTGTCGTAATCAGATGTACCAGTTGGGCAAAAATGTGCTCGGTTTTCAGTTTCATCCAGAGAGTACCCCAGAAACCCTGTCTTTATTTTTGGAAGATGAGGAGCAGCTTGCACAATTTTCAGGAAAATATGTTCAGGATCTCTCTGAATTAAAAAAGAGCCATAAAAATAAGTTTGTTGAAGGAAATCAGATATTAAATCGAGCTATAGAATATGTCTTGGCGAAAACTGCCCCGCATTCAGAAAATAAACTCTTGTTTTAGGGGGTAAATTGAAAACTTGGATAAAACCATAAAAGGGATTTGCTTATGCATTAAACAATGGCTATAATAAGCGACCCTTCGATAGGAAGGGGGTTAACTGCGAATAAAGTAGTTAACTATCGTTACAGTCGTGGCATCGATCACGACCTTAGTGATATTTCACTGCTCTTGACACTTACCCGTATTAAAGTGGGGTGAGATGCGTCAGGAGTGATTCTTTATATATTTGGCTTGGAGTTTACTGGTATGTCTAACCAGAGAATTCGTATCCGTCTTAAGTCTTTTGATCATCGCCTGATTGATCAATCTGCTCAAGAAATCGTAGAAACCGCAAAACGTACTGGCGCACAAGTGTGTGGTCCAATTCCAATGCCAACACGCATTGAACGTTTTAACGTTTTAACATCTCCACACGTAAACAAAGACGCGCGTGACCAGTACGAAATTCGTACTTACAAGCGTTTGATCGACATCGTTCAACCTACAGACAAAACTGTAGATGCATTGATGAAGTTAGATCTTGCAGCTGGTGTTGATGTTCAGATCGCATTGGGTTAAGGCTTTCGGGTTAATTAACACTCTAAGTTAATTAGGCCGCTTTTTTAGAGGTTTATGCACATGGCTATTGGTTTAGTCGGTCGCAAGTGCGGTATGACACGTATCTTTACAGATGCTGGTGTTTCTGTGCCTGTTACAGTGATTGAGGTTGATCCTAACCGCATCACTCAAATCAAAACGCTTGAAACTGATGGTTATCAAGCGATTCAAATCACTACTGGTGAACGTCGCGAATCTCGCGTAACTAACGCTCAGAAAGGCCACTTTGCGAAAGCAGGTGTTGCAGCTGGTCGTCTAGTTCAAGAATTCCGCGCTACAGAAGCTGATCTTGAAGGTCGTGAAGTTGGTGGTACGCTTACCGTTGAATTGTTCCAGGTTGGTCAAGTTGTTGACGTAACTGGTCAATCTAAAGGTAAAGGTTTCCAAGGTGGTGTTAAGCGTTGGAACTTCCGTACGCAAGATGCAACTCACGGTAACTCGCTTTCTCACCGTGTTTTAGGTTCTACTGGTCAAAACCAGACTCCTGGTCGCGTATTCAAAGGCAAAAAAATGGCTGGCCATTTAGGTGCTGAACGCGTAACTACACAGGGTCTTGAGATCGTTGCTATCGACACAGAACGTTCAGTTCTTGTTGTTAAAGGCGCGGTTCCTGGTGCTACTGGTGGCGACGTAATCGTTCGTCCTACGATCAAGGCCTGAGGGGAAATAACGTGAATTTAAATACTGTTTCCGGCTCTGCTGTTGAATTATCAGAAGTTGCGTTCGGTCGTGAATTTAATGAAGCTCTTGTTCACCAAGTGGTTACAGCTTATTTAGCTGGTGGCCGTCAAGGTTCAAAAGCTCAGAAATCACGTGCAGACGTTTCTGGCGGTGGCCGCAAGCCATTCCGTCAAAAAGGTACTGGCCGTGCTCGTGCTGGTTCTATTCGTAGCCCAATCTGGGTTGGCGGTGGTAAAACTTTTGCTGCTCGTCCACAAGACTGGTCTCAAAAAGTAAACCGTAAAATGTACCGCGGTGCTATGCAATGCATCATGGCTGAACTTGTTCGTCAAGATCGCCTAATTTTAGTTGATGAGTTTGCTGTTGCAGCTCCAAAAACTAAAGAATTGCTTGCAAAGCTTAACAACTTGAATGCAACTCGTGCATTGATCGTTACCGATGCTGTTGATGAGAACTTGTATCTTGCTGCACGCAATATTCCACACGTAGATGTGGTTGATGCTGCTGCAATCGATCCTGTTAGCTTGATTGCGTTCGACAAAGTTGTTATGTCTGTAGCTGCTGCTAAGAAAATTGAGGTAGAACTCGGATGAACAACGAACGTATCTATCAAGTCCTGCAAGGACCTGTATTCTCAGAAAAAGCACAAGTTTTAGGTGAAACTGCTGGTGTTCAAGTGTTTAAAGTTGCTATCAATGCAAACAAGCTTGAAATCAAAAAAGCAGTGGAACAACTCTTTGGTGTAGAAGTTGTTAAAGTTAACACGACTATCACTAAAGGTAAGTCTAAACGCTTTGGTAAAACATTAGGACGTCGTTCTGATGTTAAAAAAGCATACGTCACCCTGAAAGCTGGCCAAGATGTTGAAATGGCTGACTTGGGCGATACCGCTGAAAGCACAGCGGAATAAGGACGAGAATTATGCCTATTCAAAAATGTAAGCCAACGTCTCCAGGACGTCGCTTTGTAGAGAAAGTGGTTCATGATCACCTTCACAAAGGCGCACCGTACTCTCCGTTGGTTGAAGCTAAAAAACGTACTGGCGGCCGTAACAACAACGGTCACATCACGACTCGTCACGTTGGTGGCGGTCATAAGCAGCACTACCGTCTAGTTGACTTTAAACGTAACAAAGATGGTATTCCTGCAACTGTAGAGCGTATCGAATACGATCCTAACCGTACTGCACACATTGCACTTGTATTGTATGCTGATGGTGAACGTCGTTATATCATCGCTCCTAAAGGCCTTCGCGCTGGCGATAAAGTACAGTCTGGTAACGATGCTCCAATTCGTCCAGGTAACTGCTTGCCGCTTCGCAACATGCCAATCGGTTCTACTCTTCACAACATCGAACTTAAAATCGGTAAAGGCGCGCAGATTGCTCGTTCAGCTGGTACTTCAGTTCAGCTGTTGGGTCGTGACGGTTCTTACGCTATCGTTCGTCTACGTTCAGGCGAGATGCGTAAAATTCACGTTGAATGTCGCGCTGTGTTAGGTGAAGTATCTAACTCGGAAAGCAACCTTCGTTCGCTTGGTAAAGCTGGTGCATCGCGCTGGCGTGGTGTTCGTCCTACCGTTCGTGGTATGGCAATGAACCCGGTTGACCATCCGCACGGTGGTGGTGAAGGGCGTAACAAAGGTATTCAACCTGTAAGCCCATGGGGTCAAAAAGCTAAAGGGTACAAGACACGTACCAATAAGCGTACGACTAAGATGATCATTCGCGACCGTCGCGTTAAGTAACAAGTAAAGGAATCTGACAATGCCTCGTTCTCTGAAAAAAGGCCCATTCGTCGATGCGCACTTGTTCGCTAAGGTTGAAGCGGCTATCGCGGCTAATAACCGTAAGCCGATCAAAACTTGGTCGCGTCGTTCGATGATCCTACCGGATTTTGTTGGTTTAACAATTTCTGTACACAATGGCCGTAACCACGTTCCTGTGATCGTTTCTGAACACATGGTTGGTCACAAGCTTGGTGAATTTGCACCAACTCGTACCTATCGCGGTCACGGTGTTGACAAGAAATCTAAACGTTAATGGGTGCTATGATGGAAGTAACTGCTAAATTACGCGGTGCCGCTATCTCGGCACAAAAAGCTCGTTTGGTTGCAGATCTTATCCGCGGCAAATCTGTTGCGCACGCGCTTAACATCCTTAACTTCAGCAACAAAAAAGCTGCAGTTCTAGTTAAGAAAGCGTTGGAATCTGCGATTGCAAACGCTGAACACAATAACAGTTTAGATGTAGACGACCTTAAAGTTTCTACGATCTACGTTGATGAAGGCATGAGCCTGAAACGTATTATGCCACGTGCTAAAGGCCGTGCAGATCGTATTACTAAGCGTACTTGTCACATCACCGTTAAGGTAGGGGTTTGATATGGGTCAGAAGGTTCATCCAATCGGTATCCGCCTAGGTGTTGTGAAACGTCATAACGCTAACTGGTATGCGAATCCGAAACAATACGCTGAATACTTGCTTAAAGATCTTCAAGTTCGTGAGTTTTTAATCAAAAAACTTAAAAACGCGATGATCAGCAACATTCTTATCGAACGTCCTACAGGCGCTGCTAAAGTAACTATTAGCACTGCTCGTCCTGGTATCGTAATCGGTAAAAAAGGCGAAGATATTGAGAAATTACAACGCGAATTAACATCTATCATGGGTGTTCCTGCGCAAGTAAGTATCAATGAAATTGATCGTCCAGACTTAGACGCGCGTCTAGTTGCTGAAGCAATCGCTTCTCAATTGGAAAAACGTGTAATGTTCCGTCGTGCTATGAAGCGTGCGGTACAAAACACAATGCGTGCTGGTGCTAAAGGTATCAAAGTAGAAGTTTCAGGCCGTTTAGGTGGTGCTGAGATTGCTCGTACTGAGTGGTATCGTGAAGGTCGTGTACCTCTACATACGCTTCGTGCAGATATCGACTATGCGACTATGCGTGCTGAGACTACTTACGGTACGATTGGTGTTAAAGTTTGGATCTTCCGTGGTGAGATCTTGGGCGGCATGAAACAAGTCATGAACCCAGCTCCAGCAGAAGAACGTCCAGCTAAACGCGGTCGTGGTCGTGGTGAAGGTCAAGAGCGTCGTGGTCGTCGCAATGATCGTTCTGCTGAAAAAGGAGAATAATCCATGTTGCAACCTAAGCGTACTAAATTCCGTAAAGTGCAGAAAGGCCGTAACACTGGTCTAGCACACCGCGGTAGCACAGTATCTTTCGGTACTATTGCACTTAAATCAGTTGAACGTGGTCAAATGACTGCGCGTCAAATTGAAGCAGCGCGTCGTACAATTAGCCGTCGTATTAAGCGTGGTGGTAAGATCTTTATCCGTGTATTCCCGGACAAACCGATTACTTCTAAGCCGCTTGAAGTGCGTATGGGTAAAGGTAAAGGTTCTGTGGAATATTGGGTTTGCCAAATCAAACCAGGTAAAGTCTTGTACGAAATTGATGGTGTTAACGAAGAATTGGCTCGCGAAGCGTTTACGCTTGCAGCAGCTAAGCTTCCGTTTAAAACCGCTATCGTGACTCGGACGGTAATGTAATGAAAACTAAAGATCTACGTGAAAAGTCGGTAGAAGAGTTGACAGCTTTGCTTGATGAGCAACAGCTTAACCAATTCCGTCTTCGTATGGCGAAAGCAACTGGTCAATTGGGTAAATCGCATGAAGTTGCACTTACTCGTCAGACGATTGCTCGTATTAAGACCCTCCTTACCGAAAAACAGGGGAACGGACAATGAGTGATAAAACAGTCCGCACGTTAACTGGCAAAGTTGTAAGCGACAAGATGGATAAATCTATCGTTGTTCTTATTGAACGCCAAGTTCAACACCCGTTGTATGGCAAATTAATCCGCCGTTCAACAAAATTACATGCTCATGATGAGAACAACACAGCGAAAGCTGGTGATGTTGTAACCATTAAAGAAAGCCGCCCAATTTCTAAAACTAAGTCTTGGACTCTAGTTGAAGTTGTTGAAGCAGCTGCTGAGTAATTAACGTTCTTGTTGCATCATCGGTCAATTTCGAGTACTCTTTGAGCCTTTCGAAATTTCGACCGGTGTTGCTCGGTTTTGGAGTAGGGCAATGATTCAGACCGAAACTATGCTCGACGTAGCAGACAACAGTGGTGCACGCCGCGTACAATGTATTAAAGTACTTGGTGGCTCGCATCGTCGTTATGCTTCTGTTGGCGACATTATTAAAGTTACTGTAAAAGAAGCAATTCCACGCGCACGTGTTAAAAAAGGTGACGTGATGAATGCAGTTGTGGTTCGTACAAAATTCGGTATCCGTCGTGCAGACGGTTCAGTGATTCGTTTCGACGATAACGCTGCTGTTATTTTGAACACCAACAAAGCGCCGATTGCAACTCGTATTTTCGGACCAGTGACTCGTGAACTTCGTACTGAACAGTTCATGAAAATTATTTCATTGGCTCCTGAAGTTCTATAAGAGGCGATCATGGCTAAGATTAAAAAAGGCGATCAAGTAATTGTGATCGCAGGTAAAGAAAAAGGCAAACAGGGTACTGTTCTGTCTGTTTCTAATGACCGTGTTAAGGTTGAAGGCCTTAACTTGGTGAAGAAGCACCAAAAGCCGAACCGTGCTACAGGCGCTGAAGGTAGCGTTGTAACTCAGGAAGCTTCGCTTCATATTTCAAACGTGGCAGTTTTTAATGCTACAACCCAAAAGGCTGACCGTGTTGGTTACCAAGTGATTGATGGCGTGAAAACTCGCGTATTCAAATCAAATGGTGAATCAGTGGCGGTAGCGAAGTAATAGGTTGATATAGGCCATGGCCAGACTTAAAACACGTTACAATGACGAACTTAAAGCTCAGTTATTAGAGACTTTAGGCGTTAAAAATGTGATGGAAATTCCTCGCATCACTAAAATCACGATCAACATGGGTGTTGGCGCAGCTGCTGCTGACAAAAAACTCCTTGATGGTGCTCTTTCAGATATGCAAGCTATCGCTGGTCAAAAACCAGTACTTACGTTAGCTCGTAAATCAATCGCTGGTTTTAAAATCCGTGATGGTTGGCCGATCGGTTGTAAAGTTACTTTACGCGGCGAACGTATGTACGAATTCTTAGACCGTTTGATCTCGATTGCGATCCCTCGTATCCGTGACTTCCGTGGTTTCTCTGCGAAATCATTCGACGGTCGTGGTAACTACTCAATGGGTCTTAAGGAACAGATCATGTTCCCTGAAATCGATTTTGACAAGATTGATCGTATTCGTGGTATGGATATTACCATTACTACGACTGCTCGCACCGATGACGAAGGCCGTGCGCTTATGCGTGCATTCGGCTTCCCGTTCAAATAAGAGGTCGATATGGCTAAGAAAGGTATGATTAATCGCGAATTGAAACGCGAAGCTACTGTTGCTAAATACGCTGCAAAACGTGCTGAATTAAAAGCTGTTATTGCAAACGTAAATGCATCAGACGAAGAACGTTTCGAAGCGATGATGAAATTGCAAGCATTACCACGTAATGCATCTCCAGTACGTCTACGTAACCGTTGTGGTTTAACTGGTCGTCCGCATGGCTATTTCCGTAAGTTCGGCTTAAGCCGTAACAAATTACGTGAAACAGTAATGCAAGGTGATGTACCTGGCGTTGTTAAGGCAAGCTGGTAAGGAGCACTATAAATGAGTATGCAAGATACCGTTGCCGACATGCTAACACGTGTTCGTAACGCACAAATGGCGAAGAAACAAACTGTTTCTATGCCTAATTCTAAGTTGAAAGTTGCAATTGCTAACTTACTTCAACAAGAAGGTTACATTTCTAACGTAGAAGTTGCGGAAGCTGAAGGCAAACCAACTTTAACAATTACGTTAAAATATTTTGAAGGCAAGCCAGTGATTGACACTGTGAAACGCGTAAGCCGTCCAGGTCTACGTCAGTATCGCGGTAAAGATGCACTTCCAAGCGTTAAGCAAGGTTTAGGTATTGCAATTGTTTCTACAAGCAAAGGCATCATGACTGATCGCGCTGCACGTGCTGCAGGCGTTGGTGGTGAAGTTATTGCTTTTGTTTCTTAATAGGTGATTCCTCATGTCTCGTGTGGCTAAAGCCCCAGTAACTGTACCGAATGGTGTAACAGTTACTCAGAACGGCCGGCAGGTCGAAGTGAAAGGCACTAAAGGTACATTGTCTTTCAACCTGCATGCGCTGGTCGAGCTTAAACAGGAAGACGGTATTCTGGCTATTGCTCCAGTACAAGAGTCGAAAGACGCTTGGATGCAAGCTGGTACTGCTCGCGCTGTGCTTAACAACCTTGTAAAAGGTGTTAGCGAAGGTTTCGAACGTAAGTTACAGCTTATCGGTGTTGGTTATAAAGCTGCGGTTAAAGGTGATGTTGTTCATCTTAACCTTGGTTTCTCTCACCCGATCGATTATGCACTTCCTGCAGGTGTAACTGCTGAAACTCCAACTGCAACTGAAATCGTACTTAAATCTGCTGACAAAGCAGCTTTAGGTCAGGTTGCTGCAGATATCCGTGGTTACCGTCCACCAGAGCCGTATAAAGGCAAAGGTGTTCGTTATTCTGACGAAGTTGTACTTCGTAAAGAAGCTAAGAAGAAATAAGGCGCGAGGTTCTTATGAACGAAAAGAAACAATCCCGTTTGCGTCGTGCGAAAAGCACACGCTTGCACATCCGTGCATTGGGTGCGACTCGTTTGTGTGTAAACCGCACTCCGCGTCACATCTATGCTCAAGTTATCTCTGCAGATGGTGGCAAAGTATTAGCGCAAGCTTCTACTTTAGACGCTACTCTACGTGCAGGTACAACTGGTAACGTTGAAGCAGCTCAAAAAGTAGGTGCTTTAATCGCAGAACGCGCTAAAGCAGCTGGTGTTACTAAAGTTGCATTTGACCGTTCTGGTTTTAAATATCATGGTCGTATCAAAGCCTTGGCTGATGCTGCTCGTGAAAACGGCTTGGAGTTCTAATCATGGCTAAAGTTGAACAAAACGAAGGTCTTGTTGAAAAGCTGGTTGCCGTTGATCGTGTAGCCAAAGTTGTTAAGGGTGGTCGTATCTTCTCTTTCACAGCATTAACTGTTGTGGGTGATGGTAATGGTCGCGTAGGTTTTGGTCGTGGTAAAGCACGTGAAGTTCCAGCTGCTATCTCTAAAGCACTTGAAGCTGCTCGTCGCAACATGATTACTGTTGACCTTGTTGATGGTACGTTACAGCACCCAATTCATGCACGTCATGGCGCTAGTCGCGTATTCATGCAGCCTGCCTCTGAAGGTACAGGCGTAATTGCTGGTGGCGCTATGCGTGCAGTTCTAGAAGCTGTAGGTGTACGTAACGTTTTGACTAAATGCCGTGGTTCTACTAACGCTGCTAACGTAGTTAACGCAACTTTCAACGGTTTGCGTGATATGACTACTCCTGAGAAGGTTGCTGCGAAACGTGGTCTTTCAGTAGAACAAATTCAAGGGTAATCAATCATGAAAACGATTAAAGTTACCCAGACTAAATCTGCATCGCACCGCTTGAAAAATCATAAGCTGAGCCTGCAAGGTTTAGGTCTGCGTCGTATTGGTCATACTGTAGAAGTGCAAGATACGCCTTCTAACCGTGGTATGATCAACCAAGTCTACTATATGGTTAGTGTAGAGGAATAAGCCATGACTCTGCGTTTAAATACAATTGCACCTGCAGAAGGTGCTAAACGTGACAACCTTCGTGTAGGCCGTGGTATCGGTTCTGGCGTTGGTAAGACCGGTGGCCGTGGTGTCAAGGGTCAAAACTCACGTAAGAGCGGTGGTACTCGTCCAGGTTTCGAAGGCGGTCAAACAGCACTTTATCGTCGTTTGCCTAAATTCGGCTTCACTAGCCAATTGGCTTTGAAAACTGCTGAAGTACGTTTATCTGAGCTTGCTAAAGTTGAAGGCGACATCGTGTCTCTAGAAACTTTAAAAGCGGCGAACGTTGTACGTAAAGACATGATCCGTGCTCGTATCGTACTTTCTGGTGAAATTACTCGTGCATTCACTGTTCAAGGTGTTGCATTGACTAAAGGCGCTAAAGCTGCTATTGAAGCTGCTGGCGGCAAAGTCGAGGAGTAATCCCCAGTGTCTATGACTCCTAGTTCTTCAGGTCATGTCAACATGATGAAAGGCCAACCATTTCATGTGAAATACCGTGAAATTATTCGTCGAATGATGTTTCTCATTGGTGCGTTGTTGGTGTTTCGGCTAGGAGCGCATATTCCAGTACCGGGCATCAATAATGCGGCCCTAGAAAACCTGTTTAATGCAAACCAAGGTACTATCCTTGGTTTGTTTAACATGTTTTCCGGTGGTGCATTAGAACGAATGTCTATTCTTGCTCTTGGGATCATGCCCTACATTTCTGCATCGATTATCGTGCAGCTGATGTCGACAGTGGTTCCTTCGCTGGAAGCTTTGAAAAAAGAAGGCGAGCAAGGCAAACGTAAAATAAATCAATACACACGACAAGGCACATTATTTCTGGCGCTTGTACAAGCGATCGGGATGTGTGCAGGCTTGATCAGTCAGGGGATTACCCTGAATACTGGTTTGGCTTTTTATATTCCTGCAGTAACCTCATTGGTTGCGGGAACCATGTTCTTGATGTGGTTGGGTGAGCAGATTACCGAACGTGGGGTGGGGAATGGTATTTCCATGATCATCTTCGCGGGTATTGTTGCCGGATTGCCTAATTTAATTATGCAATCTTTGTCATCTGTAGATAATGGCCAGACCAGCCTGATTGGCTTGGTAATTTTTGGTCTGTTGTCTCTGGGTGTTTTGGCAGCCATCGTGTTTATCGAGAAAGCGCAACGTCGTATTCCGGTCAACTATGCTCAAAAACAACAAGGTCGTCGTGTATTTACTGCACAGCAGACACATTTGCCATTGAAAATTAATATGGCGGGTGTGATTCCGGCAATTTTTGCCAGCTCATTGCTGTTGTTCCCTGCGAGCTTAGGCCAGTGGGTGGGTAGTGCAGATCCGAATGCCGGATTTATTCAGCGTAGCCTGCAAGATGTAGCATTGGTATTGTCGCCTGGTCAGCCGTTGTATTTGGTGCTCTTTGGTGCGTTAATTATCTTTTTCTGTTACTTCTATACAGCACTGGTATTTAGTCCTAAAGAAGTGTCAGAGAACTTGAAACGCAGCGGAGCTTATGTGCCTGGTATACGTCCAGGTGAGCAAACTGCTCGTTACTTAGATCATATTCTCAGTCGTTTGACATTTATTGGCGCGATTTACATCACCGTCATTTGTTTGATGCCGATGGTGTTGCAAAGTTCATTTGGTATTCCATTCTATTTGGGTGGTACTTCTTTGCTGATTGTTGTGGTAGTAGTGATGGACTTTATGGCTCAGCTGCAGTCACACCTCACCTCGCACCAGTATGATAATCAAACGTTAATGAGAAAAACGACAGCTCATCCTAAGGGATAAGCGCACTTAGAGGTTTCATCATGAAAGTACAAGCTTCTGTTAAGAAAATTTGTGGTAGCTGTAAAGTTATCCGTCGTAATGGGGTTATCCGCGTAATTTGTAGCGCAGAACCTCGTCATAAGCAGCGTCAAGGTTAATCTGATTAAGACCTGTTGATTTCTGTAGGCAAATTGGGTTATTATCCGCCCCTCAAGATTTTTGTGGGGCGGTTGATTATCTACTGCCTTTTTGGAGAAAATTGAATGGCTCGTATTGCCGGTGTAAACATTCCGGATAACAAGCACGCTGTTATCTCTCTAACGTATATCTTTGGTATTGGTCGCCATACTTCAAAAGCTATTTTAGCTGCTGCGGGTATTGCTCCAACGACTAAGATCCGTGAATTAGATGACGCTCAGCTTGATGCGATTCGTGCAGAAGTTGCTAAGGTTCCGACCGAAGGTGATTTACGTCGCGAAATTTCCATGAACATTAAACGTTTAATGGATTTAGGCTGCTATCGCGGTCTTCGTCATCGTCGCAGCTTGCCTGTCCGCGGTCAACGCACCAAAACTAACGCTCGTACCCGTAAAGGTCCGCGCAAACCTATTAAGAAATAAGATTTCTGGAAGCTAAAAGATGGCTAAAGATACTCGCGCACGCAAGAAGGTCACTCGTACCGTCTCTGAAGGTGTCGCACACATTCACGCTTCTTTTAATAACACCATTGTGACTATTACCGATCGTCAAGGTAATGCACTGGCTTGGGCCACTTCAGGTGGACAAGGCTTCCGTGGATCACGTAAATCAACTCCGTTCGCTGCTCAGGTAGCTGCTGAAGTTGCTGGTAAAGCTGCTTTAGACTACGGTTTGAAAAACTTGGACGTCCTTGTAAAAGGTCCTGGTCCTGGTCGTGAATCTGCGGTTCGTGCTTTAGGTGCAGTGGGTTATAAAATTAACAGCATTACCGATGTGACGCCAATCCCGCACAACGGTTGCCGTCCACCTAAAAAACGTCGCGTGTAAGGAGAAACATTCATGGCTCGTTATATTGGTCCAAAATGCAAACTCTCTCGCCGCGAAGGGACAGACCTGCAACTTAAATCAGGCGTTAAACCGTTTGATGTAAAAACTAAAAAACACGCTAAAGCTCCTGGCCAACATGGTGGAGCTCGTGGCGGTAAACAGTCTGAGTACTCACTACAATTACGTGAAAAACAAAAAGTACGTCGTATGTACGGTGTTTTAGAGCGTCAATTTAGTAACTACTACAAAGAAGCTGCTCGTGTTAAAGGCGCAACTGGTGAAAACTTGTTGAAGCTACTTGAAAGCCGTCTTGATAACGTTGTTTATCGTATGGGTTTCGGTTCTACTCGCGCAGAAGCTCGTCAGTTAGTATCTCACCGCAGCATCACTTTGAATGGCCGTCGTGTTAACATTGCGTCTATCCAAGTTAAAGCGGGTGATGTGATCGCAGTTCACGAAGGCGCTAAACAACAATTACGTATCAAAAACGCAATTGAATTAGCAACTCAACGTGGCATGCCTTCTTGGATGGAAATCGACCATTCTAAATTAGAAGGTACGTTCAAAGCTGCACCGGATCGTTCTGATTTACCTGCTGAAATCAACGAAAGCTTGATTGTAGAATTGTATTCTAAATAATCCTTGAGGAAGCAATATGACGCGTACTGCAAATGAGTTTCTAACTCCGCAAGCGATCAAGGTCGAAGCGGCAAGCGGGACCTCGGCAAAAGTTATTCTAGAACCTTTAGAGCGTGGCTTTGGTCATACTCTGGGTAATGCTTTACGTCGCATCCTTCTTTCTTCTCTACCTGGCGCAGCTGTGGTAGAAGTTGAGATTGAAGGGGTCGAGCACGAGTACAGTACTTTGGAAGGCTTGCAGCAGGACATCGTCGAGCTCTTGCTGAACCTAAAAGGATTGTCGATTAAGCTGTTCGATCAAAATGAAGCATACTTAACATTAGAGAAACAAGGTGCAGGCGACGTAACTGCGGCTGACCTTCGTTTACCTCATAATGTTGAAGTGGTTAACCCTGAACATTTGATCGGTACTTTAAGTGCCTCAGGCTCATTGAAAATGCGTCTGAAAGTTGCTCAAGGTCGTGGCTACGAGACTTCTGATTCACGCTTCCCAGAAGGCGAAACTCGCCCAGTGGGTCGCTTGCAGTTAGATGCTTCTTATAGCCCAATCAAACGTGTGTCTTATACAGTGGAAAACGCTCGTGTAGAACAACGTACTGACCTTGACAAATTGGTCATTGATCTTGAAACCAATGGTACTGTAGATCCTGAAGAAGCAATCCGTAAAGCGGCAACAATCTTGCAACAACAAATTGCAATCTTTGTTGACCTTCAGAAAGATCAAGCACCTGTGGCTCAAGAGCCGCGTGAAGAAGTTGACCCAATCTTGCTTCGCCCAGTAGATGATCTAGAGCTAACTGTTCGTTCTGCTAACTGTTTGAAAGCAGAAAACATTTACTACATTGGTGATCTTGTACAGCGTACTGAAGTTGAGTTGCTTAAAACTCCTAACTTGGGTAAAAAATCGCTTACTGAGATCAAAGATGTTCTGGCTTCTAAAGGCTTACAACTCGGCATGCGTTTAGAGAACTGGCCACCGGCTAGTCTCCGTATGGACGATCGTTTCGCCTATCGTAGCCGTTAATTAAGTAGGACTATCACCATGCGTCATCGTAATAGTGGTGTGAAATTAGGCCGTACAAGCAGCCATCGTAAAGCGATGTTCCAAAACATGGCTAACTCTTTGTTCGAGCACGAGTTGATCAAAACAACTGTGCCTAAAGCGAAAGAGTTACGTCGTGTAGCTGAGCCTTTAATCACTTTAGCTAAAAACGATACAGTAGCAAACCGTCGTTTGGCGTTTGCTCGTACTCGTTCAGCAGCAACTGTTGGTAAATTATTTACCGTTCTTGGCCCTCGTTACAAAGAGCGTAACGGCGGTTATCTACGTGTTCTTAAAGCGGGCTTCCGTGCAGGTGATGCTGCACCGATGGCTTACGTTGAGCTAGTAGATCGCGAAGTTAACTAATTTCGTGAAGAATAACGCAAGTTGTTCGAAAAGGTCGGTTGAATAAACCGGCCTTTTTTAATGTCTGAAATTTATTTTCAGGTATTTGCATCATGCAGAACTAATCTGGCCTGAAAAGATAAAAAAAATAATGGCTTTTTATTAAACTTGACATTGTGTATTGTCAATTTTGTGATTTAATAAAAACAGATAGTATCGCTTAGGTAAAAGAACAATATGGAAAAGCAAATCGATATTTTAATTGTGGGTGCGGGGATCTCGGGAATTGGTCTGGCAGCACATCTTTCTAAACATTGTCCGCAGCGCTCATTTGAAATTATTGAGCGACGTGCCAGCATTGGCGGAACCTGGGATTTATTTAAATATCCGGGAATTCGTTCTGATTCGGATATGTCGACCTTTGGTTTTAATTTTAAACCTTGGAAAAAAGCCAGTGTACTTGCCGATGGCGCTTCGATTAAGGGTTATCTGGCCGAAGTAGTAGATGAATTTAATCTGGAATCGAAAATTCATTATCAACACCGTGTGTTAACCGCCAACTATGATTCTATGGCCTGCAAATGGTCAGTAGAGATTGAGGATGAACACGGCAAGAAGCAGATCTGGATTGCGAATTTCGTACTGAGTTGTACCGGTTATTACAACTATGACCAAGGTTTTCAGCCCGAGTTTCCAAATCAGGAGGCTTTTAAAGGTCAATTCATTCATCCGCAGCATTGGCCGGAAAATTTAGATTATCAGGGCAAAAAAGTGGTGATCATTGGTAGTGGTGCCACCGCGATTACTTTAGTTCCAGCGATGGTCAAAGGCGGCGCCGGGCATGTGACCATGTTACAGCGTTCTCCGACCTATATCGCTTCAGTGCCCTCTATTGATATGATTTATGCAAAGATGCGGCAGTATCTACCAGAAGATGTGGCCTATAAAATTACCCGTGCCCGGAATATTGGGATGCAGCGCGGAATTTATGCCCTGGCACAAAAACAGCCAAAACTGTTAAAAACGCTGTTACTTAAATCCGTGCAGTTTCAGCTCAAAGGTAAAGTGGATATGAAACACTTTACCCCGAATTATGAGCCGTGGGATCAGCGCCTATGCGTGGTGCCGGATGGTGATCTGTTTAAAATTTTACGTGAAGGGCAGGCATCAGTTGTAACCGATCAGATCGAAAGCTTGACTGAAACCGGCATTCAGCTGAAATCGGGTCAACATCTGGAGGCAGATATTATCGTTTCAGCCACAGGCTTAAATATCCAGATTCTTGGTGGAATTCAGGCGACGATTGATGGTCAACCTGTCGATACCTCACAACATATGCTGTATAGAGGCATCATGGTGAGTGATGTGCCGAATATGGCGCTAATTATTGGTTATATCAATGCCTCTTGGACTTTAAAAGTCGATATTGCCGCTGAGTACATTTGCCGTTTGCTGAACTATATGGATCAGCAGGGCTATGCTGAAGTCATCGCTCAGGGTGATCAGACTGAATTGCTAGAGGATACTGTGATGGGTAGTCTCAGTTCGGGCTATATTGCCCGTGCCGCAGATGTGATGCCAAAACAAGGTAAACATGCACCGTGGAAAGTCAGCAACAATTATCTGGCAGATCGTAAGGAACTCAAACAGGCTTCGTTTGAAGATAGGGTGCTGAAATTTAAAAAAAACAGCAAGGCTCTCAAACATAAACCGCGTCTGGTCTCTTAAAGTCGGATATCGAACTAAAGAAAAAGGAGTCCTGAGTGACTCCTTTTTTATGCGTCCAGTTTACAGTGAACGTGCAATCAGTTCTTTCATAATTTCGTTGGTACCGGCATAAATCCGGTTGGCGCGGTTGTCGATATAGGCCCGGGCAATTGGATATTCCAGCATATAGCCATAACCACCATGCAATTGCAGGCATTCATCTACCACCTTGCTATACATTTCTGAAATCTTATATTTGGCCGCAGCAGCGGCATCGATGCCTAATTCTTGCTTGAGTTGCAGCTCCATGCAGCGATCCAGATAAGCGCGACAAAACTCGATTTCGGTACGCATTTCTGCCAGTTTAAAGCGGGTATTCTGAAAATGGCTAATACTCTTGCCAAAGGCCTGACGTTCCTTGGTGTATTTCACTGTATGTGCGAAAGCAGCTTCAGCGCCAGCCTGACACATAATTGCCACAATCAGGCGTTCCCAGGCCAGTTCTTTCATCAACATCATAAAGCCCATGCCTTCCAGACCGAGCAAATTTTCTTGTGGTACGCGTACATCGTCAAAGAACAGCTCGCAAGTATCCTGGCCTTTCATGCCGATTTTATTCAGCGGTTTAGCTTTGCTAAATCCGGCCCGGTCGGCTTCGACCATAATCAATGAGAGATTGGCCGAGCCTTTGTCACTATGACCGGTCTTGCAGACCACAATCGCCATATCACAGAGATAGCCATTGGTAATAAAGATCTTGGATCCATTAATCACATAGTCATCGCCATCCAGTATTGCAGAGGTACGTACTGCTTGCAGGTCAGAGCCGGTTCCCGGTTCGGTCATGGCAATCGCGGTGACGATTTCCCCGGAAGCCATTTTGGGTAACCACTGCTGTTTTTGAGCATCATTGCCAAAGTTCAGCAGGTAATTGGCGACAATATCTGAATGTAGGGAAAAACCTGTGGCTGAATCACCAGCATAAGCCTGTTCTTCAATCAGAATCATGCTATACAGCCGGTCTACCCCAGAGCCGCCATATTGCTCTGGCATGGTGGCGCAGAGTAGTCCCAGTTCACCCGCTTTAGTCCAGAGCTCTCGATCCACATGCTGTTGCTTTTCATAGCGCTCGCTATGCGGAATAACTTCCTTTTCATAAAACTTGCGTACGGTTTGACGAAATGCTTCATGTTCGGCAGTAAAAAGCTGGCGGGGCAGCATCGGGGCAAGCGGGCGAATGGCTGCAGATTGCATCTTGTTATTCCTTATTCTGATCTGTTTGCTTTAAAGTAGGTCAAGCATAGATCAGCAACAATGAGCGGAATGTTCAAATAACTTAAATATGCTGATGCTTTTGGTCATTTGTATGAAATCCCTCGAAATTCAGCGATGGCTTCAGGTAAACTATTCCGGTTTATAACGAATTGGGGAAATTCGATGACTGATGACATCACCTTAGAAGAGCGCAAAGTGATTTATCGCGCGCGTCGTGGCCTAAAAGAGCTGGATGTGTATTTTGATCCCTACGTAAAAAACTACTACTTAACTGCTGATCCATTTGAAAAGCAGATGTTTGCTGAGTTGGTCGATCAGGAAGATCCAGATCTGCTGGACTGGTTTATGGAAGTCTCTGAGCCGCCGCGTCCTGAATTAAAAGATTTGATCAAGAAGCTTAAATTTTACGTCCATGGATAATCGCTGTTTCAAGCTGAAACGCAGTTATTGTGCACTGGCGTTTCAGCTTTTTATTTTTGCACTGTTGATGTACCTCCTATACCAGCTATTGCCGATTGCGATTTGGCTGCTGTGTGCTGCGATTGGACTGGTGATTTATCAGCTGTTTTATCGCAAGACGCCCCAGATTGAACAGTTTGAATATCTGGATGGACGTGAATGGTCATTGACGGCCAAATCTCGGCCCACCTGTCGGGTATGTGTTAGTCATGTGATTGATCATCAAGCTTATATTGTGGTGTATTTTCAGCACGCCAAGGCTCAGCCTTTATTGATCTGGTGTGACCAATTGCCGCTAAAACAATGGAAATCCCTGAAAGTTCTGACCAAACTTATCTAGTTGTCAGACAACGCTATTTTAATCACTTGATTGAAATTTCAATAAAACAGATACTTAGATCATTAACGCGCTTTCATTGTCAGACAAAAAATAATAATGACTTATCAGTAAGATAAATTGTATGACAATTTCCCGCCTATGTTTTATTTTTAGCCTGTACATTGAACGCACCAACAGCAAATACGAGAGAACTCAATAGAATCTCTAGTGTGGATGTTTTTGATCGTAATGATTGTTTCAGCCTAGGTGGTTGGACGACTCGAGACGGTGCTAAAGGATAAATTTTCATCTTAATCAAGCAGAGTTATTACCGCCTCTCTGTTTGTACAGTTAATAAGTAGCATGTGCTGAACCGTCGCAATGCTACTTTTTTTTGCCCAAAATTTGGGAATTCAACAGATCAAGTCAATTGCAGTCGGCCAGTTTGATGGCACAGTGTCTGGTCTGGATTGGAGTAAATACTCTTTTATTCACAAAATGCTTCTGATATCTTTAGCAGAAAGATGGACATAATCACAATTATAGAGGACAGGAAAATGTCAGGCGTCCGTAAAATATGCCAAGGTATGGCGACCATTGCAATAACAACAACAGTATTAACGGGGTGTTCCCATGTCATTAAAACCGGTGCCAATGTCGCACTGGGTTTTACCGAAAACCATATTGTCCCGCCAATTTTAGCCATGGATGATGCCGAGATGGTCTGTAATTCAGGCAATTCTCTAACTCCGGCCATCATGGCAACCAAAGAAATGGGAGCGGATCCGACGCGAGTAGCCGTGCTGATGTATTCAGCTGCCGGCATTTGTGCCGAGCAAAAGGCGCTGGAAGCTGAGTTACGCTATTTGCGGGCTTCAAAATCCAACCAGGTAGCGGAAGCCCAAGATGCGCGAATCGAGCAGAAGCGCTGGGCGGCTCTAGCGGCACAGCGTCAATATACCGGTTATCAATTGTTCCAGAGCCGTTATGAAAAAAAATATCAAAAAGCCTTGGGTGAAGAATGCCCGCGCATGAGCAGTGATATGGAGCAAACGGTTTATCTGCTGGGCATGCTCAGCGGTTTACAAGCCATGACCAATGATATTAATTCCGGCGGCGCAGTGCATGTACCCAAAGATATCGCTGCCGTGGTGGAACGTGGTATGACCTGTCTGGATAATGCCAAATTCTGGGGAGCACCGAA
The DNA here is from genome assembly GCF_013419125.1 of Acinetobacter sp. YH12102. Classification (NCBI taxonomy): domain Bacteria; kingdom Pseudomonadati; phylum Pseudomonadota; class Gammaproteobacteria; order Moraxellales; family Moraxellaceae; genus Acinetobacter; species Acinetobacter sp. YH12102. The sequence continues at coordinate 66,885 of NZ_VPAS01000012.1, forward strand.
TGCTACGCGTGCTGTGATCTGGACTTTATTACCAGGTGCAAGCGATGGTAAACCTGATCCTTACCAAACATTAAAACAATCTACACAAATTGGTGAGCAAAAAGGTGTACGTTTATCGCATGCTTTATATGCTGTAGCAGCACAGGCCAGCGGTGACGATGCCAAAATCCGCGATGCTTTAAAAACCTTTGCGCAGGCCCGTACCGAGGAAAAGCCGGTAAATCCACAATTCAAACTGATCGACAGTATGGCAGCGATTATGGTTGGTGGAATTTCAGACCGTTACTGGACAGAAAATACTGGTGTGCGCAGCGCCGATGATGGCATGCAACGTTTCTGGGATGAATCAGACAGCTCTTCGGAACTCGATGACCTGTTCAGTTCAGACCTGTAACCCAGATAGCCTGCATAGAATTTTAAGGATGAAATTAAACTAGATGGTTAGGGAGAAGCATAAGCTGATGCTAGATCAACATGTTCGACGAAAAATTATTTTTCTAGCGGCTTTTGTCTCTCTCTGTGCATGTCTGCAAATTTTCAAGGATAGTTTCATCTACTGGCAAGAGAGTTTGCTCAGTGAGTTTTGGCGACTGTGGACGGCACATTGGGTACATGTGGGGTGGACCCATTATTTCCTGAATATTCTCGCTTTTATCTGTCTGCCTTTTATTTTTCCACGCGCTACTCTATGGCACTTTTCTGCCATTTTACTGATCTTGCCACCTTTGATCAGTTTAAGTTTTTATTTTTTCTTACCCAATATTGAAGCCTACGCTGGCTTGTCGGGTGTACTGCATGGTGCCTATGTTGCCGTTGCCTGTGTACATTTGCTGTATAAGCGGGAACGCAGTTTTGCTGCACTGGTGTTATTTTTGATCTTTGGCAAACTGGTCTGGGAAAATACCATTGGCAATGTGGGGACTGCACAGCTGATTGGCAGTCCGGTCTTGGTCGAAGCACATTTGCTCGGGGTAATTTGGGGAGTGATGTTGGCGCTGGCCTATATTGTCAGCAACTATTTTCGGGATAGCTAAAGTGAAGCAATGAATAAAGCACTTGGCAGAAAAAACAAAAAGAAAATATAAATTGTCATTTTTATTGTGCTGATTTTGATGCAGAGTCAAAACATAGAATAAAAATCCTGACCTTTGAAAAGGAATTTTCGGGGACAGAAGGGAAGATCAGCGTCCTAGAACAAACACAGGCCGCTAAAATAAAAATAGGAATATACATGCAAAATGATGATCAAAACAGATCAGGATTAGGTCTGTTGCGTTATATCTGGACAGAGTGGATCTCGACCTTCGTGGTGCTGGTCTTGCTTTTGCTCACACTGATTATTGGTACTGGAGAAATGATTCACGGCCAGTTGCTGCGCATGGGGGAGCGTCTCTATGGCGATCCGGCAACCGGGATGCAATATTCATTTTTACGTGCTGAACCGACACGTCCACAATGTGAACGCAATATCAATGTCGATCAGCGTGTTCAGCAGCAGATGAAAGCCGATGCAGCCGATGAATATGCTGATTTCTTCGGCGTGCGCTCGCAAGCGGATGTCCGGGCTGCGGTATTACAGGCACAGCAGGTTTGTGAAGAATCTTATCTGTTCTACGATAAAGCCATTCAACATGTCGAAGCACAACCGAGTATTCGGGCTTATCGGGCCTTTGAAACGTCTTTCTTTGGAATATTCAAGTTTGGCACTGAGAACCGGGCCTTGCTCTTGGTCATCATGGTGGTATTCGCTGCGATCAGTGCCACCCTAAAAACCCATCATATTGGTCTGCGTAGTCCAAGTACAGGTATCGATTTTAAAGTCTATTCGGTCGCCATGCTGCTGGGTAATGCTTTTCTGGCATTCTCATCCTACAGTCAATACCAGTCTGTGCTGAACTCGGGCGTACCGATGGGCGAGATGAAATACATCTACTGGCTGTGGATGATTCTGTTTAGCAGCTTAACCTTAATCAGTTTATATCAGGTGGTTAAACAACCAAAACCAACGCGTGAGGGCGGCAGTTTTGGTCTGGCCTTTTTGAGTGTGCCACTGTATGCCTATATGGCCATTATTACCGGAATAAACTTCACCTTCTTTATGGATTATCCAATGGGACAGGGGATTTATCTGGGGCAACTGGTCGAGTTTTCCAGTATTTTCCTGAATCTGGCCTTGTTTATCTGGGCCGGTATGTTACTGAAACAGACCCGTGTGGTAGATATGTTCCTGAACATTCTGCGTCCATGGAATCTGGCCCCTGAAACCTTGACCTGGTTAATTCTGCTGGCCGCTGCCTTACCGACTGCCTATACCGGTGCATCAGGAATTTTCGTGATTGCCGCAGGTGCGATCCTTTATAAGGAAGTCTGGAATGCAGGTGGACGCCGTCAGTTTGCACTGGCCGCCACTGCAATGTCCGGTTCGCTGGGTGTGGTCTTACGTCCATGCTTGCTGATCGTCGTGGTAGCATCACTGAATAAAGAAGTAACTACTGATTTGCTCTATCACTATGGAATTTATGTCTTCCTGCTCAGCTCGACTTTATTCCTGGTAATTTCTTTATTCTTTGCAGAAAATAAATTCCGGATTGCCGCACCAACCATCGCAGCTCCTCAATCAGGTCGTGCCTTCCTTGCGATTATTCCTTATATCGTGATTTTTATTCTGATCTGGCTATTCTACAAATATGCTTTGTCGACAGACCTGAATGAATTTACCGCCCCTGTGATGATGCCGGTCATTCTGCTGATGATTGTCTTATATGATAAATTACGTCATGAACCGGCACCGTTGCCACCGGTCGGTCATTGGGATGAGACTTTGAATGCGACCTTACATTCGAGAAATACTCCTGAACTGGCGACAGCTGCTAGCGTGGCCAATGTAGAATATCGTGAAGCAGAGCATGCGGGGCAGCGAGATAAAGAATTGGCTGTTGATCATGGTGTAAAGCGTTCAAATGCTACAGAAATCCTGCGCAAGGTGGGTTTCTGGAAGTCAATGCATATCTCCACCAGTGAAACCGTGGGGCATATTGGTGCGCTGGTGATCCTGATGGCACTTTCTGTGAGTGTCGGTGGCTTGCTGGAACGTATGGAAATTATGGAAGCGTTTCCAACCGATATCAGCAGTACTATTCTGGTCATTTCCCTGATTGTCGGCTTGATGATTTTTGTCGGAATGATTATGGATCCGTTTGGTGCGGTGATTCTGATCTCGGCGACTGTTGCTCCAGTGGCTTATCAATACGGCATTCATCCGGTGCATTTCTGGATGATCACCCTGATTGGCTTTGAACTGGGCTATGTGACGCCACCGGTGGCACTGAACCATCTGTTGGCCAGACAATCCATTGGCAATGCCGAAGTGGCTGAAGCGGATGCAGAAGTACGCCATCTGTCTTTTTACTACCGTTATGAACGCTGGATTTTACCGGTGATTGTGCTGCTGCCTGCAATGCTGATCATCGCCTATGTGCCTTATGTCTTTAAGCTGTTCGGCTGGTATCCATAAAAGATATACACTAAAAAAGCACCTACGGGTGCTTTTTTAATTTAATCTGAATTCTTGGCTCAGATTTTAGATGAATTCAGGCGCTTTTGCAGGATTGGGCTACACAGCAGAATCGCGCAGAAAATCAACCCTAATCCGATCAGGCTATATAGATCAGGAACCTCCTGCCAGAACAGAAAACCCCATATGCCGGCAAAGAAAATCGCCACATAATTCACCGGGCCAATTTGTCCTGCCGACGCCAGTTTGTAAGCATTTGACATCAATAACTGACTGAAATTGGTTAGAATGCCGGCAGTAATCAGATAGCTGAAGTTCTGTCAGAGTATAGGGCCGCCACACCCAAAACATCGGAATCACTGAAATCAGGCTGCCAATCAAACAGAAATAAAATACGATTTTTTCTGGAGATTCGGTTTTGGTCAGCGCTCGAACTGTAACAAAAGCCATACATGGTAATCAGACCGACCACCGCACGCCAGGTGCGCATCCACAGTTTTTCAGTGTTAAAAAATCCGCGACCTTGGTTAAAAATGAAAGGCAGGAAAATAAACAGCCCGACCACATTACGGAAGAAACCCACAGTAGCATGATCAACCGTTTGTGAGGCATAACGGATACATACGCCCATCACTGAAAATAAAAAAGCAGAGCAGGTCAGTAAAATAATGGCTTTGAATAGTGGTGAGGTGGCTGTGGTAGACAGGGAGCCAATTTGGCTAGAAGATCTGCAGATCTTCTAGCCAAAATGCATCAAGATTATTGGCCTTGAGCCAGTTGTGCTTCGAGTAGCTTGATCTGTTCCTCTTTCAATTGAATGAGCTGGTCAGCATCGCTGTGCTGCGCATCTAGCGTGGCTTTTTGCTCATTGAGCTGAACTTGAATATCGGCTAATTTGGCCATCTCTTCATTGGCCAAAGTAGCATTTTCCGGCACTGGCGCTTTTAACAGGCTGCCGCTGATTAATGCTTTGGTCTCGAGTGCCTCAGTCGCATTGCTTGCATCTGTATCTTCTTCAGTTGTCGCTGTAGATGTGGTTGCCGGAACAGCTGCGATTTCCTCCTGTTGCATGCGTTGTGTCTCCTTCGAAGGTGCATTCAACCATTGATATAGCAGCACTAATACAACGACAGTAACTAAAGCCCCCATAATCCCCATTAAAAGTTTGGGGTTATTTCTTTGTTCTACTGACATAGCTTGAACCTTGATTTTTTATTTTGCTGAACGAGGTTTAAACTGAATCACGCCAATTTCATCTGGAACAGCTGGTGTTTCTGGTTGGTCAACATGTGTGGGACGATTTTCTTCATAACCACACTCGATACATTCAATCCACTCATCTTCACCAGAGGTCAGCATGACGACACGATCTAACGCCTGACATTTTGGACATTTTGCGCCTGCAATGAAACGACGTTTAATGGTCATCATACTCACCTTGTGATCAACTTAAAAAGCTAGTTTAAGCGTTTTTAGAGCGGTTCGTCCAACCTTGATGACGTAGCAATGCATCTATTTTTGGCTCGCGTCCGCGGAAATTGATAAATGCGTCAAGTGCTTGATCTTTTCCGCCAACTGCGAGGATATTTTCCCGAAACTGTTTTCCAGTGGTGGTATTAAAAATCCCTTCATTTTCGAAACGGTCGAAGGCATCACTGGCCAAAACTTCGGCCCATTTATAGGAATAATATCCCGCTGCATAACCACCGGCAAAAATATGACTGAAGCTGTGCTGGAAACGGTTATAGTCGGTGGTCGGTAGAACCGCATATTTTTCACGGATCTCATTCAAAGTAGCCTGAACCTGTGCTGCATTTAAAGCCGGATTGGCTCGGTGAATACTCAAGTCAAACAAGGCAAATTCAAGCTGACGCAGGGTTTGCATGCCGGATTGGAAGAAACGTGCATCGAGCAGGGCTTTGAGCAGGTCGGCCGGCAAAGATTCCTTGGTTTCAATATGTTCACTGAGCAGATTCAGACTGTCCTGATCCCAAGCCCAGAATTCCATAAACTGGCTTGGCAGCTCCACGGCATCCCAAGCCACGCCATGCGTGCCTGCCACCGCGATATTGTCCACTTCAGTCAGCATATGATGCAGGCCGTGACCAAATTCATGGAACAGGGTAATCACTTCATCATGCGTGAGCAGTGCAGGTCGGTTGCCAACAGGTGGAGTAAAGTTACCCACCATATAGCAGATCGGTTTTTGCAGGCCATCACGGGTCTGCATGCGCGAACGGAAACCGCTCATCCAGGCACCACCACGTTTGCCTTGGCGCGCATACAGGTCAAAATAGAAACCGCCAATCACCTGACCTTGATCTTCCAGTTCGAAATAACGCGCCTCTGGATGCCAAACCGGCGCTTCACGTTCAATCACCTGAATGTCATACAGGCGATTGACAATACTGAACAGGCCTTGCAGGATTTTTGGTGCAGGGAAATAAGGTTTCAGCGCTTCCTGTGACAGATTGAACTGCTGCATTTTCAGCTTTTCTGAATAATAGCTGCTGTCCCAAGGTTTCAGTTCATCAATACCATCTTCAGCGGCAATGGCTTTTAGTTCTGCAATTTCCTTGGTTGCCGGCGCACGGGCATGCTCTGCCAGATCACGCAAGAATTCGTCTACTGCTTCTACACTTGGCGCCATTTTGCTGGCCAGGGACAATTCTGCATAATTGTTGAAGCCGAGCAGCTTGGCCATTTCCTGACGTAAGCTGAGGATTTCTTCAATTAAGGCGGTATTGTCAAATTCAGTCTGTTCGGACTGATCTGAAGCGCGCGTGGTATAGGCTTTATACAGCTCTTCACGCAGTTCACGATGTTCCGCATGGGTCATGATTGCCAGATAAGACGGGAAATCTAGCGTAGCCACCGGCTGATCCAGCTCGCGTTGCTGGCCATATTGTTTTAACAGCTCAATATTACTTTCAGAGAGACCCGCTAACTCATCTTCAGCTAATGGTCTGAAATAAGCCTGAGTCGCATCCAGCACATGGTTGGAGAAGTCGGAAGATAATTGGGACAGGCGTGCAGAAATTTCCGCATAACGTTTCTTCGCTTCGCCTTCTAAGGCCACACCAGACAGTTTGAAGTCACGTAAGGCCAGTTTGATGGCACTTTGCTGGGCTGCAGGTAATTCATTAAAAATTGATGCATCATGAACATGCTGATAAGTTTGATACAGCGCCGTATGTTGACCTAGTTGTGTATAGTATTCGCTCAGACCCGGTAATAAGGCTTGATAGACGTCACGGGTTTCGGCATTGTTCATCACGGCATTCAGATGCGATAACACGCCCCAGGATTCACTCATATTATTTTCGAGGGTATCGACCTGTTCCAGAATCTCAAGTTGGGCCTGAACCGAGTCTGGCGTGTCAGTCAGTTCATTTAAAAACTTTTGTCCGGCTTGAATGGTTGTTTCAATTTTTTCTTTGAGATCGGCCAGGGTAATCTGATCAAATTGTGGAACAGGCAAAGTTGCCTTTTCTAAAGTCATGTCGGTCTGCCAAATTAATTTTCTATATTCAGTCTAGATGTAGGGCCTTTGGTGGGGGAAATCAAGGTAGTTAAAGTTTTTTCTCTAGCTTTGTATTTAATATTTTCAATTCTTTATTAATATTTTGAAGCTGTTCAATAAATCCACCATCAGATCAGGGTAAGGCTTCTAGTTCATTTATATCGATGATGGAAATATCAGTGATTTGAGTTTTCCATAAGTTTAAAGGGTGCTGATACCAATACGTGACTTTCATGGTGATAGGATTATTATCTAAAGCCTCTCTGAGGCCGCCGTATTGTCCCCAATCGTATATATAGCTCTGATTGGGTGGAAATACTTTGACTCCATGTTTGAAAATACCGCTATCAAAATAATCTTTCGAAGCATTTAATTTTTTAATTCCGAAGGCCCGTTTAGGAATGGGTTGATCACTCGATATTTGTACATTATAGGCAATGGATTTTCCTATATTCTTTATCTGTAGTTGAATGAAAGATTGCTTACCGTAATGCGGAAGAGCAAAAACTATAATTTGTGGTTGCTGATCAGATTTAAATACGGCATAAGTCACAAGCAAAGCCATTAAAGAAATGATCAAAGTAAAAATAGTTATGGTATTCATTCTTATAATTTTTCCTATTTTAATATTTTGATTATAAATAAAAAAGAGCGCCGTAGCGCTCTTTTTATACTGTCAAAAATTATTCAGTCTTGGCTTTTGCATTGGACTTTTTCTTTTTGATCTTGGTCTTTTTCTTTACTTTATCTTTAGCCTTTGCTTCAGGCTTTGCTGCAGATTTTTTAACAGACTTGCTGTTGTAAGAGCTGGGTTTTCCTTTGGCTTTTTTGCGTCGTATGGGCTGTTCTCCATCGGCATTCAGGCTGGATTTAGACTCGCGCTCATTCTTGCTAAAAACCTCTTCTGTTGCTGCTGGACGTACTGCCGGTTTTTTCTCGCTCACGCGCGGCGCACGAGCACGGATCGCACGGCCGGCATGACTGAGTTGCTGTACCAGTTCAAAGTCGATCTTGCGCTCTTCCAGATTGACGCCAGCCACCTTGATCTTGACTTCATCGCCCAGACCAAAGACCTGACCACGATTCTGGCCGACCAGATTCTGGCTGACTTGATCAAAGACAAAGAAGTCATCGCCCAACTGGCTGACATGTACCATACCATCCACATACAGGTCTTTTAGCGTCACAAACAGGCCAAACTCTGCTGTCGCACTAATGATGCCAACAAATTCTTCGCCCAGATGCTGCTGCATATAATGACATTTCAACCAGGTCGTCACCGAGCGAGAGGCTTCATCGGCACGGCGTTCAGTGGCAGAGAAATGTGTTCCTGCTTCATCTAAAGCTCCACCTGAAAGCGGAGATGGCTTTTTATTTAAATGCGCTTTAATGGCACGATGCAATAACAGATCTGGATAACGTCGAATTGGCGAAGTGAAATGTGTGTACGCCTCATAAGCCAGACCGTAGTGCCCCGCATTGTTAGGGCCGTAATAAGCCTGCATCATGGAGCGTAATAACACCGCATGAATGCTTGGTGCATCTAGGCGGTCTTTGGTCGCTTCAATCACCGCCTGATAATCTGCTTGGGTCGGTTGCTCCGGGAATTTCAAACCAAGCAGCTTGACGAAATCACGGACTTTTTGAATACGCGAGAATTCAGGTGGCTCATGTACGCGGTACAACATCGGAATTTCATTTTTCAATGCATATTCTGCGGCTGCCACGTTGGCCAGCAACATACATTCTTCAATCAGCTTATGCGCATCATTACGGCTACGCGGCAAAATCTCTTTAATTCCGCCCAGCTCATCAAAAGTCATATACGTTTCAACGGTTTCAAATTCCATGGCATGACGTTCAGCACGTAAGCCTTTCAGAACCTGATAGAGTTGGAACAGGGTGTTGATCGACTTGCGAACTTCGCGATCTTCGGTAATGGCCTGACTGTCGCCTTCCAGATATTGGGCAACCTGATCATAAGTCAAACGTGCTTTAGAGTGCATCACGGATGGATAGAACTCAAAACCGGTAACACGACCGGCACGTGACAGTTTTAAATCACAGACCATACAGAGACGATCAACAGCCGGATTTAAAGAACACAAGCCATTCGACAAGGCTTCAGGCAGCATTGGTAAAACAAAGTGCGGGAAGTAGACAGAAGTTCCGCGTTCCTGAGCTTCATCGTCCAGCGGTTTGCCTGTACGTACATAATGACTGACATCGGCAATCGCTACGACCACGCGATAGCCACCGCCCGGACGTTTTTCAGCATATACTGCATCATCAAAGTCACGTGCATCTTCACCATCAATAGTGACCAAAGCTAAATCACGCAGATCCACACGACCTTCACGGTCTTTCTCTGTTGGTTCTTTAAAGCTTTCTGCATCCTGAATCACTTCTTCCGGGAATTCATAGGGCAAACCATATTCTAAAATGGTTTGTGGAATGATGATTTCGGTATCGGCTTTATCTGCCATGGACTGGACAATATGACCGGTCGCAAATTCTTCACGGGTCGGATAAGTATCAATCGCCACGCGAATCGAATCACCCAGATTGACTTGCGCATGTTCAATCAGTTCTTTTTCAAGAGTAATGGGCTGATGCGCATTTGGGCTGGCAGGTTGAACAAAGTATTCACCTTCATATAGGGAAACTTTACCAATGATCTGCTTAACGCGGTGCTGCACAACTTCAGTCACATAACCCCAGGCTTTACCTTTACGGTCTACTGAAGTTTGACGTACTTTGACACGGTCGCCATTAAAGACCAGCCGTAGTTCACGCTCAGCCAGTAAGAGATCGTCCTGGCCAGAAATGTTGGCAGTTCCCATCCCGCGGGAATTGATATAAACCGTCGCTTCGGATTCAGGCTGCTCGACGGCAATCTGGAATTTATAACCATCTTTCATCAATTGCCCGTCACGCACCATCGCAATTAAACGATGGCTGAGAGCATCAATACTTTTTTGATCTGCGATTTCGAAATGTTCTACCAGGTCGGCATGAGACTGGGCATTATTTTTTTCTATGGTTTCTAAAATTAGCGTACGGCTTGGGATAGGGTTGTCATAACGTTCGGCTTCAGCTTTTGCTTCAGGATCGACCCAGTTTTTCATCATGTCTTTAAATTTATCTTAGGAGATAGGTTTAGCATAAAACATGTGTGCGCAGACTGCACGTAAATGATTGCAATAATCCATTTAAGTTTTCAATTTTCTGTTCATTTTAGATAACTGGAAATTTATTCGGTTTTTTGAGCAGGAAAATGTACGAAAAATCGCTGAATTGCTTAAAAAGTATTTAAACGAGCAAAAATATGCACTTTTTTTCGATGCTGCGCTTGCAGTGCCATGCCGAAATTTGTATTATGGCCGCACGTTACGGTGAGATGGGTGAGTGGCTGAAACCACGTCCCTGCTAAGGACGCATACGGGTAACTGTATCGAGGGTTCGAATCCCTCTCTCACCGCCACGCTTACTTATGTCGCGCGCTCATAGCTCAGCTGGATAGAGCACTTGGCTACGAACTAAGGGGTCGGGAGTTCGAATCTCTCTGAGCGCACCAAGTAAGTTAAGCAGAAAAACGTATTGCCAACCTAGGCACACAAGTTACGCGCTCATAGCTCAGCTGGATAGAGCACTTGGCTACGAACTAAGGGGTCGGGAGTTCGAATCTCTCTGAGCGCACCAACTTGAACAATCAACCGCTTTCATAGCGGTTTTTTTGTGCCTGAAATTTGGGAACATCTTTCTTGGTATTTGCTGTGTACTTTTCATCAGGATGAAATGGAGCTTGTCGCCACATTGAATACAGCGTCAAAGTCCGGATGGTATTAATTGTTTTTAGCTCTAAATGTGCAGAAATTCTCACAGAAAACTGTCAATACTGCTGTATCGTTTAATTACTATACATTCAGTTGTGCTTTTATTAAAAAACACTTAACAAGCCTTAAAAAAGCCGTATAATGCACCCCATCAAGACGTCGCGCTCATAGCTCAGCTGGATAGAGCACTTGGCTACGAACTAAGGGGTCGGGAGTTCGAATCTCTCTGAGCGCACCAATCTTGATAAGAATTCTAAAAAAACCGCACATTGATGCGGTTTTTTTACGTCTGTGATATTTAACGCTTTTTCATATAAAAAACTAATAACTACCGATTCGTTGATTATCTTAATTTTTGCTGTACCTTGAGTGCATAGACGGTATTGCCACCCACCGCAGGTAATACATCGTGATAGGGCAGACTGCGCATGGCCCTTAATAAAAACGGTGCCTGATCATGAATCTTCATGCTGCTGGTGATTTGGAATAGATTACCTTGTGATTGCGGCAATAGCTTCATGCCGCCTTTGACAAACTTTAAGTCGCCACCATTGGCATTGAACTGATTCTGCAAGGGATCGGGCTGGTAAAAACGCATCTTGAAGTTAAATGGAATCTGAATCACGCCTAAACCCACTGAAATTTTATAGTTGGCATCTACACTTTGGGTATTGATCGGGTTAAGTTCGACTTTCTTGATCTGGCGCGGGAAAAGCTGTTGACTGGCTTGTGCAGCCAACCACGGTCGTAGCTGGTCTACCGAATGCGGAAAGTATTGATAGGTGCTGCTAAATCTCAAATTTTCTGACGCTTTTCCTTCTTTAATCTGATAGCTGGGCAAAATAAAACTGACCGGTTGGCCGGATTTTTGACTAAGCTGGGCAATCTTCTGTAGCTGTTGTGAATTAAATTTCAGTTGTGGAGTCGGGGCGGTGAGTGTTGTGGCATGACTGGTTTTAAAGCGCTGTTGCAGTGCTTCGAGTAGAAATGCGTTGGTACCGGGAGGAATGCCAAGTTTGGCTTCAGGCAGGGCATTGAGAATCTTACTGAATAGAAAACCTTTGGGCTGGTTCAGGTCGCCCCACTGGGTCACTGTCACCAGAGTTCTGTGCGGATCAAGCGCGAACCATTCCAGTTTTCCCGCGCCATAAGGAATGGGTGCATCAATAATTAAAGTGCTGATGCTGTTATTGCCCAGATGATGCTGCATCACCACGGTTTCTTTGAAGTTCAATATCGGAATTGGTGTGGGGATATGCACCTGATATTTGACCTGCTGAATCGAGCCTTGCTGTTCTAGAATTTTGGCTGACTTTAAAGTCGGAAACAGGCCAACATAATCCGGATAATGCTGTAGCAATTTCTCGACCTGTGTTTCAGCCACAGGCAAAACCACGGCGGCACTATAAAATTGTGCCTTGCTGGTGGCCTTACTGTTTAAGGTGGGAAGCTGGGTTTTAGTCACCGGATGCGCATAAATCAAAATCCTTTCGCCTGTCAATTCTGCCAATTGTTGGGCATTGCCGGGATACGCACTCAGGCTACTGGGTAATTCTGCATCCCAGGGAATGATCTTGGCCAGTGATAGAGTAGACAGACCCGAACAGATACCGATTGCAATACATTGCTTGAATCCTTTCATTCAACATCCTGTTGCATATTTTTTGTTTTAATTGCTGTTTATTTAAAACTAAATACACGTTTTTCCAAAGCAAAGTTATGTAATTGATGCGTCAGGCCATAAGCATTGTGCATATTTTGCTATAGTATTGGGCAAGATTTTATTTTTTTGATGTGATGCTATGACTGAGTCAGCACCGACTTTATCGACCCGTTATTTTCTGACTTTAGAAGAATCTCAGGATGGTTTTGCCTTGGCGACTTTTGGCAAAAAGCAGATTTCACGTTTTCTGACGCCTCTGGTCAGTATCGGGATTATCCTTTGGGGCTTTTCGATGGGCTTTGACGGGGTAGGACGCTATTACGTGGCTTTGGGGGCATTCTTCCTGATCCTGCAAGGCATCATGCGTTACTGGTTTCTGCCGATGATGTTTAAACGCCAGTTCGTCAAATATCAGTTTGGTAAGAGTGAACAAGGCCTTGATCTGTATCAGGACTATGCGGAGATTTTTAATAATGAGCGTAGCAAGCTGGTAGCGTATAGTGAAGTGCAGAATTTTGCTGCCGGCAAACTGACCTATATGCTGGAACTGAAAAACCGTACCGTCATCATTGTGCCAAAACGTGCCTTTAAAGATGCGACTGAGCAAAACATTTTTGAGAATGCATTTAAAAAATAATCCAGAGATCGATATAAAGACAAATAAAGGAAAGTTTTGATCATGAGTACACGCCCATCCAAAATTGTCTGCGTTGGTCGCAGTTATGCCGATCATGCCAAAGAACTCGGAAATGCGATCCCTGATCGTCCGGTCTTATTTATTAAGCCACCGAGTGCCTTAGGCTCGCTCGATGCAGGGATTGAATGGAATCCGGAGTGGGGCAACTGCCACTATGAATGTGAACTCAGTTTGCGTATTGACCGGACTTTAAGCAAAGAAAATGATCCTGTAAAAGCACTGCAAGCAGTGGGTGCGGTGACTTTAGGTCTGGACTTGACCCTGCGTGAATTGCAGGATGATCTCAAGAAAAAAGGCCAGCCTTGGGAACGTGCCAAAGCCTTTGATGGTTCGTGTCTGTTGTCAGACTGGATTCCTGTGAATGATGTGGTCGCGGACTGGAAAGATGTGCATTACACTTTGGAGGTGAATGAAGAACTGCGTCAAAAAGGCGATACCGCTTTATTGATTTTTGATATCGCGACTTTACTGGCAGATATCAGCCAGGTATTCACTTTAGAAGAAGGTGATGTGGTGATGACGGGTACACCCGCAGGTGTGGCGGCATTGCATGCAGGCGATCAGTTAAAAATGACCCTGAAAGGCCAGTCTCAGGATTATATCTGGACGACTTGGGTTAAATAAGCTGAACGGTTTATTTTTTGATTGAAAGGACTGCGAACGCAGTCCTTTTTTATCGAGTTTTAAAATATTTACAGCGCTGGCAAAATAATAGAAAAGTATTGTTTTACCGCAGAGAAGATTATAGTGGGCACTTTAAAGCGGTCACAGGAGTAGGGGTGAAGCAACGTCAGGCGCTAGATGCCAAAGCATCTGCCATCATGTTTGTATTATGTATGTTGTGGGGGCTACAACAGGTCGTGCTGAAATGGGCGGCCAGTGATATTTCAGTCTTGATGCAAATTGCCTTGCGTTCAGCCTTGTCTGCGATCATGGTGTATCCCCTGATTCAGCAGAGCGTGCGCCGTCAGCTTTTGAGCACCCGCTATTTGCCTGCAGGATTGCTGGTCGGAATACTGTTCGCAACCGAGTTTTATCTGATTGGGGAAGCACTACGCTATACCTCAGCTTCGCATACCATTGTTTTGCTTTATACTGCGCCGATTTTTGTCGCATTGGGTCTGTACTGGAAATTGCCGGCAGAGCGTTTGTCGCGTGTGCAATGGGGCGGTATCTTCGTGGCATTTAGCGGGATTGTGGTCAGTTTTTTACTCAGACCACAGACAAGCTCTACTTTACAAACCGATGCTTTGTGGGGAGATTTTCTGGCCTTACTTGGTGGCATATTCTGGGCAGCCACCACTGTCAGTGTACGTCTGAGCCGACTGGCTGAAGCACCTGCCACCCAGACCTTATTCTATCAATTATTGATGGGTGGCATATTATTGCTACCCTTGGCCTTTTTTAGTGGGCAAGCGACCATTCAATGGACGACCCTGTCTATTTCCAGTCTGATCTTTCATACCGTGCTGATTTCCTTTGCCAGTTATTTGATCTGGTTCTGGATGCTGAAACATTATCTGGCTTCACGTTTGGGCGTATTTTCTTTTTTAACGCCTGTATTTGGCATGCTGTTTGGGGTGCTGATTCTGGATGAACAGATCGAACTGAATTTTATTGTTGGAACCTGTATGGTCATGCTGGGCGTGATTCTGGTGAGCTTGCAGGGATGGCTGAAAAAACCGAATACAACGAACAATCCTCAAGAGCAAACATGAACGTCTGGTCGATGAAACTGGCCACCTGGATTGGCCTGTCTTCCATTCTGATCTGGGCCAGTCTGGTGGCTGGGGTCAAATTGATTACCGAATCTACCAGTCCGGTGCAGGGGATTGCCCTGATTTACAGTTTTAGTAGTCTGGCGATTCTGGCATTGATTGGATTTCCTAAAATCAGGCAAATGTCCAAGCGCTATCTATTGGGGTGTGGGGCTTTGTTCGTTGCTTATGAAATTCTATTTCTTGTTGCAGTTGCCTGGTCGGATCACCGTGAACAGGTGATGCTGATTGCGATGATCAATTATCTCTGGCCACCCTTGATGATTGTCTTTTCGATATTTGCCCGGCAATTGCAGGCGCGTCTTTGGGTCATTCCAGGATTTTTGCTTGCTGTAGTCGGTCTGATGTTGGTGGTCAATCCTGAAATTACCAATCTATCGAAACTTATGCAGGTTTTAGCTGAAAATCCTTGGGCTTATGGCTTTGCTTTTATCGGTGCCTTGTTATGGCCATGTTATTGCATTCTGACCAGAAAATATGGTCGTGGACAAAACGGCGTACCGATTTTTTTTGTGGTCGCCGTCATTGCGTTATGGGGCTTACATCTGGGCTTGGATGAGCCTTTCAGGATGCCTTCATTGAAGCTCTGGCTGGAAATCGCCATAGTAGGCAGTCTGATCGGGATTGCTTATAGTAACTGGAATCAGGGCATGCAGTACGGCAATATCAAGGTACTGATTTTGGCCACCTATTTTATGCCAATTCTGTCTTCAGTTATGTCGATGCTGATTCTGGATATTCGGCCCGAGCTGAGTTTTTGGATTGGTACTGCTTTGGTGACCGCAGGTGCGATCGTCTGCTGGAAGTCTACGCAAACAACTTAAAAAAATCCTCTCAAGCGAGAGGATTTAGGATTATTTATTCCGGAACAATTCAGAAAGTGGAAAACTCAGCTTTTCTTCCAGATATTGATCGGTTTCCTGTAGTTTAGGCGAGAATTTCTGCATCCAGATTTCCTCGGTATGTGCCTCGGTGAAGTGATGCTTACGTGGCAATGGATAAGGAAGTTGCAGATAAAAGTCCCAAAAACTCACCTGATCCAGATCACGTACCAAGACATATTCATTGTCATCGGTACGTTTGATCAGATTTTGTTTTTCAAACATGCTCACATAGTTTGGCCAGCGACCAATTTCATCACGACCCAAAGCATCTAATGCTTCTGCTTCACTAATGCTCTCACCAGTTTTTTGCTTTTTATGAAACAGCTCTAATAGATCCAGCAGCATGATGATTGGGTGACGTTTATGATCCTGGCCAGATTCAAAGGCCGTCAGGGCATAACTGATCTCAACGCCGAGTAAGACAATATTCCAGGATAAATAAATCCACAGTAGAAAGATCGGCACAGCGGCGAATGCACCATAGACAATCTCATAACTGGTAAAGTTTGACATCACAAAACCGAACAGGTTTTTAAGCAGCTCAAACACCACTGCACTAAACAGGCCGGCAATAAATGCAGACTTGAGTGGCACACTGCGATTGGGGATGGTCCAGTTTAGAATGAAAAATCCGAGTACGGTCAGAGAAAAAGAAATGGCCCAGAGGACAAAAGCACCATTAAGTTCATACCCGGCAAAGTTATTGCTGAGGACACTCATGGAAGCCACGGTTGATGAAATGACGAAGGCACTACCCAGTAAAATCGGTCCCAGCGAAATGATAGTCCAGTAGCGCATAAACCCGATGATTCCACCTCGGGTCTGAGTCACTCGCCAAATTCGGTTAAAGGCCGTTTCGATACTGGTGAGCATCAATACGGTCGTAATAAATAAAAACAGGATACCAATCACGGTTAAATTACTGGATTTATCGGTAAAGGCATTCAGCGCTTTATCAAAGGCAATCGTGGTTTTGGGTAGAAAGTTACTGTAGATCAGCTGTTGCAATTGTTGTCGTGCAGGCTCTAAGGCTTTAATCGATGAAATAATGACCAAGAAAACCGTCAACATCGGCACGACTGCGAAAAGCGTAGTATAGGTCAGGGAACCGGCTTGCTCACGACAACGGTCTGCTTCAAAGCGTCGGAGTACGAATAAAATAAACTGAAACCAGTGTTTCTCATAAAAGGGTAACTTTTTTAAATACTCAACAATCATGTGCATCCAATCTCAATTTTTTTAATCATCATGAATTTTCATCCATTAGCTTAACCAAAAAAGTTACAGAATATCGTATAGTTTTATTTTTTTAAGTAATGAATAAGAAGCCTCATGCAACCTTATGTTCTTGTTTTATATTACAGCAAATATGGCTCAACGAAAGAAATGGCACATCTGATAGCCAATGGCGTTGAATCGACAGGAATGGCGGTAAAAATTCGGACTGTCCCGAATATTTCTAGCGTCGTAACCGTAGCCGAGCCGAGTATTCCGGCAGAAGGAGATATTTATTGCAGTTTAGAGGATTTGGCCCAGTGTTCTGGCTTGGCCTTAGGTTCACCGACCCGTTTTGGCAATATGGCCTCAGAAATGAAATACTTTTGGGATCAGACCACCAGTCTATGGCTGAATGGCGCGCTGCACGGTAAGCCGGCCTGTGTCTTTACCGCATCGGGTTCCATGCATGGCGGACAGGAAAGTACCTTGTTGACTATGCTGCCACCATTATTCCACCACGGTATGATGATTATGGGGCTCAGTAATGCTACAGCTGCCTTGTCCAATACCAAGACTGGCGGTACGCCGTACGGTGCCAGTCATGTCAGTGGCCCACGGCATGATCAGGGTTTAAGCCCAGATGAAAAAGTTTTGTGCGAAGTACAGGGCAAACGACTGGCTGAAGTGGCTTTAAAACTCAATCAGTCTTAAGCATTAACTCAGAAGGAAATGAAGAACTCACTCACTTCATTTCCTTCATGATATTAATCTTCTTTTTGATCTTTTTGATCTTTTTGATCTTTTTGATCTTTTTGATCTTTTTGATCTTTTTGATCTTTTTGAATAAATCTATGTTTGCATTTTAAACAT
Organism: Acinetobacter sp. YH12102; assembly: GCF_013419125.1. Taxonomy (NCBI): domain Bacteria; kingdom Pseudomonadati; phylum Pseudomonadota; class Gammaproteobacteria; order Moraxellales; family Moraxellaceae; genus Acinetobacter; species Acinetobacter sp. YH12102. Next base: position 84,868 of record NZ_VPAS01000012.1, read on the forward strand.
TGATAATCCAAGAATAAATTACGGTCGACGGAAATCCCGGCTTTTTTGCCGAGGAAATTCCCTATTACGCCACCGGTAATGCCAACACTGATTGCCCCGACAAAAGTACCCACTGTCCCACCTAAAATTACACCTAAGGGGCCAGCAACAGTACCAATCGCTGCGCCAACGGATGCGCCAGAAGCAGCACCACCGACTGTACCCGCAGTAGCACCTGCCGAGCTCATGAGAATGCCACCAATTTTCTTTAAATTCTGTTCGTGATCACGCTGTTCGATGTCAGTGGAACCACATTTAGGACATTGCATAGGTTTTTCCATCAAGGATTGGTATTCACTTGTTTTAAGTTTATGGAGGAGATGCAATTTTCTCTAGATCAGCAGCTCTTCATAATATGCTGCAACAGCATATATACATGCTGAATCCTGAGATCAGGAGCATTTCCTACTTTCCTGATTCTAGTTGAATTAATGCTAAAACATTGTATTTCAGCTGTAAATATATTTATTTTTATCTGCTTGAGTCATTTTTGAATTATTTCGATCATGCAGGACACTATAAGATTTTGGAGGTTTTTCTTCCTCAGTACTCTATCTATACACAGGCCTGATTGGTCATTTCTTTATATTCAAAGCAGCTGATGGTTTGCTGGCTGCTCTCAAAAGCTTGCAAACAGAAAGGAATCATTAAAGCTATTTGGCATTTTTTATCAAAAAAACAGCTTAAAATCGGCATTTTTTTATAAGTGGTTTTCATTCTCATTGATTAATTGTATTTTTAATAAAGTGTGATATTTATTATTATTAATGAGAAGTTCTAATAAAATAAAAATTTACAGATTTTTAAAATTAAAATAAATAATAATTTGGGTCGTGATTAGATAATTTATTTATTATTGATAAGATAAAAAATATATTATTTTAATCAAGTTTTTTAGATGATTATTATATTCATATATTTTCGATATAATGATTTCTTACAAATCACAAAATATAACAAAAATAATTATTATAAATAAAAACAAATATATGGGTTTTTAATCAATATAAATAAATATGTGAATAATGCTGGATTCTACTTTTCATTTTTTTATGTGATTTAATATTTTTCAGATAAATTTAATCTTACTCAACCCAAGAATTAAATAAATATCTTAGATCAGAGGATATTAAGATTATGAGAATATTAGTCATCAATCTGGGTTTATTATGTTTTTGTTTTTTAAACAATGCTTATGCCACATCTGATGAGTGGACGCAGCGTTGGAAATCATCAAGTGCCCGCTCCAATGAAAATCTAGTTCAAGCCAATCTGATCGAGCTCAAGGAGTCCGATTATTATTCTGGATTAGGTAGAACCACTATTTACAGTACCTCAACCACCTCTATAGGTACCGTAAATACACCCACCAACAATATCAATGTCGAAGGTTCAGACAACAACATCGATATTTCGAGTGAATTACTCAATGAAGCACCTGTCAATTCAAATACCAATCAAAACGCTCAGCGCTGTCCTAATTTAAGTACTCAATCAGGAGAGTCGCTATGCTGAATTTCTCCTTAACCCGAAAATATATATTTTCTCTGAGTATTCCTGTTTTTTTTAGCTCGTTTCTAACAGGTTGTACAGGTTTAGCTCCCTCAAACAAGAAAGCAGTTAGTCTGGTGCAAGGACCACCCATTACCGATATTTTTACCCCTTTTGATATGGCGCTCTCCTGCCTCAAAGGGCAACTACGTAGTGATGTGAGTTTTTCTGTTGGCGCGATTCTGGATCAAACCGGTAAAGATGTAGTCACCAATGGCGGAAGTGGCAAAATGGTGACCCAGGGTGCGGGAGATATGGTGCAGTCTGCCTTGTTTCAGGCAGGCGTCAGTTTAATGAACCGACGTGATCCCCGGATTATCGAAAGTGAAGCCAAGTGGGGGATTCGTGATCCAAGGCAAATTCAGGCCTCCGATTATTATGTCACCGGCAGTATTAACAGTCTGGATTTTATTCCGGGCGGGGGGGTTGACATGCAAATTGCCGGAGTCGGCCCGAATTACAGTCAAACCCGTATTATGGTCGGTTTGGATTTATCTCTGACCGATACCCGCAGCAGTAAAGTGGTGGGTAATGTTTCCTTGCAAAAGCAGATTGCTGCACAGGATTATGGTCTGAGTGCGGGCAGGTTCGAGGGTCGTACACTGTTAAATATTCAAATTGGCAAGGGAGAACGAGAGGCGACTAATTTTGCCTTACGCCAAATGTTGAACCTGGCCACTTTTGAATTACTCAGTCAGGTCGTGCCACCGGCAGTGTTTGCAAGTTGCCGTGCGGAAATTCCACCTGAATTTGGTCGCTTAGATCTCACTCGCAGTTCTGTTGCCTTGCATAAATATAAGAAAAATCAGCAACAAATCAGTACCGATTCCAGCAACCCTGTTCAGGAATCGGCCTCACGTCAGGCAGATTCATCCAATGAAAAAAACAAGTCGACCAATTCACCCAGCAAAGATACCAAGCCGCCTAAGCAGAAAGAATCTGAGGTGATTCAGAATCCTGAAGCCGAGCCTGAAATGAGCAAACAGGAACTGATTAAATATATTAGTAAGACTAAGCGCCCATCCCCGACAAGCAAAATAAATGACAAAAAAGATAGTCAAGAACAAGCTGACAAAGAGCAAGCTGAGGAGAAGTCATCCAGTTTATGGGATGCCAATCCAGAGGCAGTAGAGAATTACTGGTCAAATACTCAACGTGATTAAAAAGATTTGAAAATGGGCTCGCTCCCATTGTCAGAAGAAGTACTTAGCGAGAGGTACTTCAAAATAACAGTAGGAAGAACAATGATGAAAAACACGATCAAAACAGTCGCATTATCCGTCGCCTTTCTGTCTAGTGCGGGGATGGCATATGCTCAAGAAACCAATGTGGAAGTAGATACCGGTTTACAAGCTACTCTGGATTCTATTTCTCAGCAGGTTGAAAATGGTTCTGCGCTGAATCTGGCAGTGAATACAGGTGATGTTGATGCAAGCGTTGATTTAGAAGCACTTGCAGGAGCAGTAAGAGAAGTACCAGATGCGATTAGTTCAATTGAAGGGACAATTGAAACTACTGCAATTGGTGCAGCGAACACAGGTAGTATCACGATTGAGCAAGGTAGCTTCAATCAGGTGATATCAGACGTATCAGATGAAACATATGACTATGATTTCAGTCAAGTCACCAGTGCAACGAATAATTCTGAAACCTTAGAAGAGTTATCCGAGGTTGCGGATAGTTCAGATCTATCGGAAGTTGTAAGTTCATCACTGTCTACCAACTATAGTGAGCAGATCAATGAAACTTTAAGCAATTATAGTGTAGCGAACATTGCCTATAATGCGGGTACCATTGATGCCTCTGTCAATGCGATTGCAGAAGGAACTCAAACTGCTATTAACAATAGCATCACAACTACCGCTATCGGTGCTGTAAATAGCGGCAGTATTACTGTGACGGTTAAATAAACTCTTGTTCAAGGTGAACAGAGGTCTAATTATTTGCAGATAGTTAGACCTCTTTATCTTATAATAAAATTGCTATAACTGGTTGTTTATTCATCGGATAGAAAAATTATTTATTTTATGACACGATCTATTTTAGAGGTTTAATCACTTCGAATTTAAAAGTAAGCCATTCATCTAGGATCAAGTCAGGAATCATGAATAACACATTAGATTGAACTAGAGTCGAGCTTTGAATATTTTTAATTTATTTCATCAGATAGACAAAATAAAAAAGAGCGCATAAGCGCTCTTTTAAAATTGATTGTCGAGCTTAGTCGCGAACAAATTCAACTGTGCCATTTGCCAAAGATTTTACGCGTGCCAGTGACTCAACACGGTAGCCTTTTTCAAGCAGCAAGTCGCGACCAGGCTGGAATGATTTTTCAATCACAATACCAATCCCGACCACTTCTGCATTGGCCTGATGAATCAGATCGGCCAGACCCAGCGCCGCCTGACCATTCGCCAGGAAGTCATCAATCACTAAAACCTTGTCGGTTGAGCTGATGTGTTTATTTGAAATTGCGATGGTGCTTTCAGTCTGTTTGGTAAATGAAAACACTTTAGAGCGGTATAAATCATCTTTCAGGGTCAAAGACTGGTATTTACGTGCAAAGATGACAGGTACACCAAGTTCTAAACCTGCCATCACTGCAGGTGCAATACCTGATGCTTCAATCGTAATAATTTTGGTGATACCAGCATCCTTAAACAGACGCGCAAATTCTTGACCAATTAATTGCATCATGACTGGGTCAATCTGGTGGTTTAGGAAAGAATCCACTTTCAAAACTTCTTCAGAGAGAACGATGCCTTCGGCCAAGATTTTCTGTTCTAGTGCATGCACGGGAGAATCCTCAAGAGCAGGTGCTTTTTCAAGCAAAAGCGTATTGTAAAAAGCACCCGGAAAAAATCAAGTGAAATTCACCAAAATCTTAGTTGCTTGCACCTTTATAGTCAGTTAATAGCAAACCATAAGAGGTTTTCTTGTCTACATGCGAAACTTTGACTGGCAGATAGTCAAGTTTCGGTGCCAGCCAGAAGATGGTTTCACGACCCGGCTTGCTATGCTTCATCACCACCTTGATGGTATTAAAAGAACCATATTTAGTACTGACCATTTCTGAACCTTGTCGAACAAACTTACGGCCTTCGACCTCTTTAGCATCAGCAAGATAATAATTCGATTTTAAGCCACCATTTTTTAGATCTTCACGAATTTGTAATTCCGCATTCAGTTCATCCAGAACATCGGCTCTCCAGGCAAAAGAACGCTTTTCATCATCTTTTCTGGTATTGATGGTTTTGCTGGAAGGATTAAAGTTAATACTCATGGTGTTGTTATGTACCAGGATTTTACTGCTACGACTGAAACTGCTGGAGCCAATCTTGCCGTTATTAAAGGTGAAACGGCTGGTTTCAGTTGCTGAAGCAATACCACCGGCTTTTGCAGCAAAGACGTAAGTCCAGTTATTGCCGGATTTACTCAGAGTACGGGTGGCAGAACCCATATTCTTGCCATTATAGCTAAATTGATAATTGGCTTGGAAAGGCGTCATGGCAAAAGCCTGGCTAGAAATACCAGTCAACAGTATTGCACCGCTTAGACCTGTGGTCATCGCTAAAGTCTTAAATACAGTCTTCACCATTAGTCATTTTCCTATATTGGTTAAACGGGCAAAATATCTTACTTGTTGTAGCTTTTATTCTTTAGGCAAAATATGGAAATTTAAGGGATATTTCTAGCAAAAATGTATCTTTCATGTAGTTTTTTTCAACAAAAGTTCAAAAAACGAGATTGAATAGTATTCAAGACGGATCTTTCTGTTTGATCGGGGTCACCAGGTTATCATCCATTTCGTCTTCATCCCAATTTTCCTCTCTGTCTTGAGAAAGTTTCCTAAACAGGGCTGCCAGATTCACATTACCAATCACCACCAGTTCAGCTTCGCGAAGCACTGCATGATTCACATGAACTTTTCCTAGAGTATCAATAATCGAACGGTTTTTGCCTAACCAGCGGTTCAAGTCCAGATACAGCAAGTCATCAATGACTTTAATAACGCCAAGTTTTTCCAGAATCATGCCCAATGGATCTTTGTTCAAGATGCGTTGATAGAAGAACAGGGCAAAACGCACCCCAAGCTTATACAACAGATTTGGATATTTGGCTTCAATAAGCTGTGTATCACTGATTTGCTCGAATACAATCAGCTGGGTGGTCTTATTCAGTTCCATCTGAACCAGCTTCAAGTCTACCGACAAAGTGATATTCAAGCCTTTATAGTCTAGTGTCGCGTAGAGACGCAGCCAGTCTTCATGCAGGTCTGCGTGTAAGTCTTTCAGTGCATCGACATTGTCGGTGACAAAGCGTTGAAAAGTTGCATTTAAGAAGACTTGCGATAAAGGGAATTCACGCTCATCCTCAATAAATCCTTCCGCCCTCTGATACACTTGGCGGATTCGGTTGGAAATATTGGAAATTAGCGTTTGCATATTGAAGCATCCTAGCAACTTTATTTTTGACTCGAAGTGTATCTTGTCGAATTGTATGAAAAATACAAGTATTCAAGCTTGAAGTTTAGCAAAATAAATAGCACCATTTTTATAGTTTTAGTTATGTAACGTTGAAGATTTGATGGATTTGGCATTTTTAAAATAGAAATGCCCAATTTGTTTATTTTTAATCTTTAAAATACTTTTTTGGGGAACTGAACTCAGGACTGAGTTTGGGTAATGTGATAAGCAATGATATTAATGCCTCTGGTCAGAACCTGGTGGAAAGATCCAGTGTTTAGCAGTGCCGTGCTCACCGCAGGCATTCTGCATTTGATCGTATTGACACTGGAATTTGGTATGCCGCAAGATCGGGAGACCAGCACCAAAGAAATTGCAGTCAGCTTGCGACAAACAGATGAAAAAATTGAACACGCTGATTTTCTGGCCCAGACAGACCAGCAAGGTTCTGGCAAGTTTCGAGAAGCGCACCGGATGTCGAGTGATATGCCATCTCCTTTGTTAGAGCAGAAGGCAGGGGAAGAACAACAAGAAAGTCCGGATCTGCTGCAACAGAAACAGGAACTCAGTTTTGAAGAAAAAGTGCTGATGACCACCTTGAGCTGGCAAAAACAGGCAGAAGAAAATCAGCGTAAAAAAATGCAGGAGCAGTTACAAAGCCAGTTTCAGGCCAAAGCAGCCATGGTGGCCAGTCTGGAAGCGCAATATTTACAGCGTCAGCAAAATTTTAGTCGTCAGCAAAAAATTAAAACTGTGGATGGTATTCAATCCAAGCAGGATGTCTCCGCAGCCTATCTGGAAAAGTTCCGTCAGAAAGTAGAGTTTTATGGCAATCAGTATTATCCGGAAGCTGCCAAGCAGCAGAATCTGGCAGGTGAAGTTCGTCTGATGGTGATCCTGAATCAGAATGGAGGGATTCGTGCCATCCGATTAATTGACAGTTCAGGACATGCCATGCTGGATGAGGCTGCGAAATCTTCTGTACGTAAAGCGGCGCCATTTGGTGCGTTTGATGCCAAAATGAAGGAAATTTCTGAATTGCGGATTATCCGAACCTGGCGTTTTGATCCGGCTGAAGCAGAGTTTGAAGTACGTTAATTCATTCTAGTTCTCTCTCCCTTTGGGAGAGAGTTAGAGAGGGGTTTTAACAGGTATTAGAACCTCTCCCTTGCGAACTCAGAATATATTCTGAGGATTCTCATCTCCTAGAGGAAGAGCGAATATAAAGCATTAAAAAAGCGAGCCTCAGCTCGCTTCCTTCATTTTCTTTTAAATCTTAATCTCGTTCCAGATAAGGATTTTCAAAACCCAGCTTGGCCAGAATTTCAATTTCAATGCCTTCCATTTCTTCCGCATCTTCATCTGATGTTTCATGATCATAACCCATTAAATGCAAGGTGCCATGCACCAGCATATGGGTGAAATGCGTCAACGGCGCTTTTTGCTGCTCAAGCGCTTCAGCAAGTACCACAGGAATACAGATCACCAGATCGCCAATGGGAAAGGCATCCAGAAATTGCGCCATTTCATCTGGAAGATCGCTCGGAAAAGACAGGACATTGGTCGATTTGTCTTTGCCGCGATATTCCAGATTCAGTTTATGACTTTCATCATGATCGACACAGGCAATTCCGATTTCGCAATTACTTTGCGTACCGATATGACCTAAAGTGGTTTCGACTACTTTTTTAATAGAGGCACGTTTTAGTACCAGTTCAGGTGACTGAAAATCCTGCTGTAAGGAAAGACTAAGTTTCAACACAAATCCTTAAATTGAAAGCTTAATGCTGTGCATCTGCGGCAGCATTATTTTCAGCGATCAGGGCGTCCTGACGTGCTTTACGTTCGGCACGTGCTTCTGCACTTAAACGCTGCTGATCACTGTCCCAGCCTTCATAGGCTTCAACAATTTTCTGTACCAGTTGATGACGAACCACATCACGCGAATGAAAACGGGTGATATGAATTTCAGGGATTTTATCAATCACACGCAGGGCATGTGAAAGACCAGACTGTTGGCCGCGCGGTAAATCCACCTGCGTCACGTCACCAGTAATGACCGCTCGTGAACCAAAACCTAAACGGGTCAGGAACATTTTCATCTGTTCTGGGGTGGTGTTCTGTGCCTCATCCAGAATGACGAAAGAATGATTCAAGGTACGGCCACGCATATAAGCGAGTGGCGCCACCTCAATCACTTGACGTTCAATCAGCTTGGCCACTTTTTCAAAGCCGAGCATTTCATACAAAGCATCATACAATGGACGCAAATAAGGATCGATTTTCTGGCTTAAATCCCCTGGCAAGAAACCCAGTTTTTCACCTGCTTCGACCGCAGGACGCACCAGTAGAATGCGCTGGATTTCATTGCGTTCCAGCATGTCCACAGCAGCAGCGACAGCCAGATAAGTTTTACCGGTTCCGGCAGGACCTATACCAAAAGAAATATCACTTTGCAGAATACGCTGTACATAACGTTTCTGGTTGGCACCACGCGGATTGATCCGGCCTTTACGGGTTTGTAACCAGACATTGTCCAGGCCGGTATGTTCTTGGTCTTCTAGATCTTGCTGGAGTTCACGGTCAGTCTGACTGCCCTGAATCATTAGGTGCAGGGTATCTGCGCTGATCTGCTGGCTCTGTTCAGATTCTTCGTGTAGACGTTGCAAGAGCATTTCGGCTCTTTCAACGGCATCGATTCCACCATCCACAATAAAACTCTCTCCGCGATGGGAGATTTTGACATCTAAACGTTGTTCAATTTGCTTCAAATGACCGTTATAAGCACCTAACATCGCTTGGATACGGTCCATTGAAATCCCAGGAAAAGCTACTGTACGTCGAATCGCTGCAGTCAAAGAGTATTCCTTATGAAGTGTACGTTATATGCTCTACATTACGCCACGTCAGGCTCAAGATTCAAGAGTTCACCATAAACTAAATTCAAAGTTTTAATTTCGGTCACTTCGATCTCGGCAAAGCGACCTACCCAGGCAGGATCACCAATAAAGTTGACATAACGGGTGTTGTCCGCCGTACCCACCAGAATATTCGGATCTTTATCAGAGACTTTCTCGATCAGTACCCGCTGGATGCTACCGAGCATGGCATCCGTTTTGTCAATACTCGAGCGTTTAATCCATTGCTGAACTTTGGCCAGACGTTCTTTTTTGACATCTTCCGGAATGGTATCTTCCAGTTCTGCCGCAGGCGTACCCGGACGTTTTGAATAGATAAAACTATAAGAATGATCGAAATCCAGATCTTTAATAAATTGATAGGTCTCTGCAAAGTTCTCATCAGTTTCACCCGGGAAGCCAATAATAAAGTCTGAAGATAAATGCATATCGGGACGAACTGAGCGTAACTTTTTAATTTTCTCGATATAGACATCGATGGTATGGTTACGTTTCATGGCCTGAAGCACATCATTCGAGCCACTTTGTACCGGCAAATGCAGATGCGAAACCATTTGTGGCAGGTCGCGATAACACTGGATCAGGTCATCATTAAATTCGAGTGGATGCGAAGTGGTATAACGAATCCGGCCAATGCCCGGAATATCCGCGACTAAACGCAACAGATCGGCAAAAGTACAGATATTGCCTTCAAAGGTTTCACCACGATAGCCATTGACGTTTTGACCCAGCAGGGAAATTTCACGCACGCCTTTTTCTGCCAGACCCGCAATTTCAGCCAATACATCATCCAGTGGGCGAGACACTTCTTCACCACGGGTATAAGGCACCACGCAGAACGAACAATATTTTGAACAGCCTTCCATGATCGAAACAAAGGCTTTATAGCCCTCAACACGCGGTTCAGGCAGAAAGTCGAATTTTTCGATATCCGGGAAGGAGATATCTACCAGTTTGATTTTTTCTTTTTTCGGTTTTTCGATCTGGTCAAAATGCTGATCCAGCATTTGTGGCAAGCGGTGCAGGGTTTGCGGGCCAAAAATCATGTCGACATAATTGGCACGTTTCTGGATGTTGTCGCCTTCCTGAGACGCCACACAGCCGCCAACCCCGATAATCAGATCCGGATTCTTGTCTTTCAGTTTGCGCCAGCGACCCAGCTCGGAAAACACTTTTTCTTGGGCTTTTTCACGGATCGAGCAGGTATTCATCAGCAGAATATCGGCATCTTTAGGATCGTTGGTCAGCACATAGCCATGAGAATCGCCTAACAGGTCTGCCATACGGTGACTGTCGTACTCATTCATCTGACACCCTTGCGTTTCGATATACAGTTTTTTTACTGCAATCTCATGGACAGGGGTGTGCGCTGGCTGGGTAACAGTGTTTTCTGAGGCAGCTGGGGCACCATTCGGAATGAAGGTTTGAACCGTCATGTAGGCTCCTACAAGGTAATACGTTGAAAGAGTGAACGAACAGCCTGATTGACGCATCAAACAGGTGAATAACAATTCAATTCACGGACTGAAATATGGGAAGGCGCATATTTTAGCAGGAAAGTCGCTTAAACTTATAGCTTAAATTAAACGTGGAAAAATATTGATTTATGGGTAAAAATTGTCTGTAGATTAATATTGCTTAATCATAAGGTTACATAACTGAACAATACAGTTGCTTATAATATTTCAACAAAGCTCTTATGATAAGCAACATAGGCTAGGCACAGAATCGATGAGAGAAGGCAAAGGGATGTTGAAACACACTGAAAATATGTATAAATATTATAAATTAATTACGTTAAGTGTGGCGTGTATCTGTTCAGCAAGTACATATGCAGCTGAAGAGCAATTTAACGATGCCTTACGTGCGGCCAATGCAGGTAATACTGAATTATTACAACAATATCGCCTGTCCATGCAGAATGATGCTTTAGGCTATTATCCGGAATACTGGATTTTAAACCAGAATCTTGCCTTGCAACCTGCCAGCCAAATTGTCAGTTTTGCTCAGCGCTACCCGCAATCTGCGATGGCTGAAAAGCTGGCAGCGGACTATGTCGAAGAAAAAGTCAAAATGGCAGATTTCACCACGGCTCAACCGGTATTGCCTTATGTGACCAATGCTGATCCAGCTGAAGCCTGTGCCGTAGCACAAGTTCGTGCCAAAGCCGGTGATGAGCTGGTTTATGCCGAGTTTAAAGAGGTCTGGCTAACCACCAATAGCCAACCGGATTCTTGTACTGGACTTGGTCGAATGATGCTTTCTAGTCCTTTAATGACGGCAGAAGACCGCCAACAGCGACTTTGGGTACAATTGCGTGCCGGTCAGTCAGGTCAGGCCATTGCTACTGCGCAAGGAATCGGTCTGAATCTGTCTTTAGCACAACTCAATTCGATTCAGGCCAATCCAACCAATTATTTATGGTCTGCACCGAAAAACAGTGCGGCAGAACATGCTTATCTGATATATGCACTGGGACGTCTGGCAGATAGTGATCTGGACTCGGCGTTATCCATTGTGAAACGGACTGCTGAAGGCACACCGGTACAAGTACAACGTGCCTTATACCGAGCTGTGAGTTATGTCGGTGGAACCACAGTCATGAAGAACAACTTTAACCGGGAAGTGTTAAATGCCTTTGATGCCAGTTATGGTCTGCCATTTAGTCCGGAAGAAGCTGAGATTTATGCGCGTCAGGCCATCCGTTTTAGTGCGTGGGAAAGCCTAATCCGTGCGATTGATGCCATGAGCGTCAATCAGAAACAGGAAGATCGCTGGCAATATTGGCTGGCCCGTGCCAGTGAGCAGCGTGCAGATCGTAGTTCAAAGAAAACTGCAGAGAGTATTTATCGTACATTGGCCGCCGGGGATGATTATCACAATCTTCTGGCACGCGACAAGTTGGGACAGCTGACTGCGAGCACACCCAATCCAATTCAGCCATCGAATCAGGCCATGCAACGTTTGAATCAGGATATTCATTTCCGTCGTGCGTTCACGCTACGTAATATCAGTGCACCGAATAACTACATTAACCGTGAATGGAACTGGGCAGTGCGTCAGGCCTATCTGAAGAAAGATGATGAGCTGTTGCTGGCCGCAGCAAAGCGTGCCATGGACATGGGCTGGCATGATCGGGCCATTTATGCAGCTGACCGCACCGTGAACAAACATAACTACAATTATCGTTATCCAATGCCGCACCAGAATTACGTGGTCAGTCATAGCCGCAATGCCGGGATCGATCCGGCTTGGGCTTATGGCTTGATGCGTCAGGAAAGCCGTTTCAATACCGTGGCACGTTCACATGTGGGTGCCGGTGGCCTGATGCAAATCATGCCAGATACCGCCAAGCTGGTGGCACGTCAAATGGGTGAGACTTATAATCCGGCAGCTTTGACCGATATGAATACCAATATTCGTTACGGCACCTTTTATTTATCGACCATTCAGCGTCAGCTCAGCAACAGCCCAGTCTTGGCAACCGCAGGCTATAATGCCGGACCAAACCGTGCCCGCCGTTGGCAGCCGGAATTTCAGGGCATGGCAGCAGATCAATATACTGAAAGTATTCCTTTACTTGAAACTCGGGATTATGTGAAACATGTCATGACCAATGCCACACATTACGGTCTCTTGTTGGGACAGGGTGCACAGTCCGTGGGTAAGCGTATGCAACTGATACCATTACGTAATACACAATAAAATTAAAATTATTGGGGATGGTGATTTATTCATGAAAATAATGAAGGATCGTCGAGTTTGGGGGAAATGGGCAGCGCTTGTATTCTTGGGCAGCAGTCCGGCAGCATTCGCCATGCCGACAGACTATGTTATGGATGTAGAAATGGTGCCGGCTTTGTGTAGCCTGTACCCTGAATATGCAAAGAAACGAAAATGTCTAGAAGGTTATTCCTTGAATATTTCCGGCTTATATCCTCAGGCTACGTCAGAAAACTGTACAACCAATAGCTCTGCAAAACTTTCACCGCTTCAGTCCAAGGTGGTGGCCAGAATCATGCCGGATGAAAATACCCGGACCATTTTGTGGCGCAACATCGGCGGTTGCGTTCCGATGAATGCCAGCCAATATTTCCGGACGATTATCAATTATGCAGACCGGCTTAAAGTGCCGGCAGAGCTGACTGAACAGGAAAATATCACCATGTCAGTCGATGCGCTGCGTGTGAAATTTGTGAGAATTAATCCGCAATTACCCGCCAATGCTTTGAGATTTAATTGCCAGCTTACTCAAGCTAGCAGCGTGTTGACCTCAATCAAAGTCTGTTATCACAAAAATGGCAATTATAAATCCTGTCCTGCCAACATTATTAATACATGCCCAAAAACTGTCACAATAAAAGGAACATACTGAGCTTTTTTGCCGGTTTAATTTATATTTCCTATCAGACTTTAGATGAAATCCGTCCTCTTTTATATGCATCCGGCAAAGGATTGGAGTACAATCTTTCGCGTTTACGATTATTAGATTAAATACTAACTATTTAATCGCGTTGAATATCCTCAATTGGAGATAATTAGATGAAGCAAGCAGTTCGTGTTGCCGTTACTGGCGCTGCAGGTCAAATTGGTTACAGCCTATTATTCCGTATCGCAAGCGGCGAAATGCTAGGTAAAGATCAACCAGTGATTTTGCAATTGCTCGAAGTTCCTTTTGAGAAAGCTCAGCAAGCGCTTAAAGGCGTAATGATGGAGCTTCAAGATTGCGCATTCCCGCTACTAGAAGACATGATCGGTACTGATGATCCTAAAGTTGCATTCAAAGATGCTGACTACGCGTTATTAGTTGGTTCACGTCCACGTGGTCCAGGTATGGAACGTGCTGATCTGCTTAAAGTGAACGGCGAAATCTTTATCGGTCAAGGCCAGGCACTTAACGAAGTTGCGAGCCGTGACGTTAAAGTTCTTGTTGTAGGTAACCCTGCGAACACGAATGCTTACATCGCGATGAAATCTGCTTCAGATCTTCCAGCGAAAAACTTCACTGCAATGTTACGTCTTGACCACAACCGTGCTGCATCTCAAATTGCTGCTAAAACCGGTAAAGCGGTTAAAGACATCAAAAATCTTACAGTTTGGGGCAACCACTCTCCAACAATGTATGCTGACTACCGTTTCGCTACAATTAATGGCGAAAGCGTTAAAGACATGATTAACGACCAAGATTGGAATGCAAACATATTCCTTCCGACTGTTGGTAAGCGTGGCGCTGCCATCATTGAAGCGCGTGGTTTGTCTTCTGCTGCTTCTGCTGCAAACGCTGCAATCGATCATATGCGCGATTGGGCTCTTGGCACAAATGGCGAATGGGTAACCATGGGTATTCCTTCTGACGGTTCTTACGGTATTCCTGAAGGCGTTATGTTCGGTTTCCCTGTAACGACTGAGAACGGTGAATACAAAATCGTTCAAGGTCTAGAAATCGACGAGTTCAGCCGTGAGCGTATCAATGTTACATTGAACGAACTTGAAGAAGAGCGCGCAGCGATTGCTGACATGCTTAAATAATTTGATCGTTTAGATTAAGTTGAAAGAGCACTCCATTCGGGGTGCTTTTTTTATCTCTCTATTTTTTTGATGAACAAAAAATAACATGCTGTGATGCAGCAGCAACTGAATCTTGCTTAAGCTTGGACTAAGCTAAAAAACATAAATAATCCAATAAAAGGCGAGGTGAAGAAGATGTTTGATCAACACCCAACGTTAGAAATGTTTTTTCAGCAACTTGGATTGGACTCGAGTCCCGAGGCGATTGATGAGTTTATCAAGACCCATCAAATTGGCATGGACGTGCCTTTGCACAAGGCGCCGTTCTGGTCGAAATCCCAGCATGATTTCCTGATTGGTCAGTGGAAAAAAGATGATGAATGGGCAATTTTAGTTGATGTCCTGAATGAACAATTACATAGCGAAGCCCAAGGTTCTGGGTCATGTGATTTATAAATGAGTATTTAAGGATTTATGCCAGTTCTTATTTTAGGGATGGTAAAGGTCTTATTTTTAGTTTAGAGCATATAACAGGAGCAAGTGGATCATGTTCGAACAACAGCCAACTTTAGAATTATTATTTGAACAATTGGGTTTGCCTTCTGATGAAGCCGCAATTAATGAATTCACCCATACCCATCAGTTGCCATCTGAAGTCGCTTTACCGGATGCCGAATTCTGGAGTGAGGGCCAAAGTGCATTCTTACGCGAGCACTGGCATCAAGATGATGAATGGATTGTGATTATTGATAAACTGAACCAGCTGTTACATGTCGAAAGTGACAAGCAAGGTGTTTAAATTATAGTCTACAAAAAGAAACAACAAACCTAGTCAAATGACTAGGTTTTTTTTGTCTTATCTTATAAGTTAGATCTATAAATAATTACAATTTATCTGATATAAGGAGGGCGACATGCTCATGAAGAACCAACCATCCTTAGAAATGTTATTTTCTCAACTCGGTCTGGCCAATAGCGCTGCTGCCATTGAGTTGTATATCCGGACTCATCAACTTCCAGCAGGCCTGTCCTTGCATGAGGCACCATTCTGGAATAAATCCCAGCGTTCATTATTGATTAGTCATCTGGTACAGGATGATGATTGGGCAATCTGGGTGGATGAGCTGAACCAGCAATTACACATGGATGCCTACAGACGTCAGCCTGCTTAACTGTGTTATATCTTGGTATTACTTAAAAAATGAAAGTGATGCTCAAAAGAAAACGCCTCAAATGAGGCGTTTTCTTTGACGCTGTTAAGCTTAATGCATTTTACTTTTTAATATTTTGATAAACCATTCCTGCTGACGATAATCACTAAAGGCATGATGCTGCTGCAACAATTCCAGTTCACATTCAACCGTTTTGGTGTATTTACCTAACCAGTGACGTGTCAGGGCTGGCTCATTTTTACTGGCACTGGCATAAGCCAGGAAGAAATAAATATCGCCATGTTCATAACTGGCCATCGGCTTAAGAATTTGCTGGGTAATCAGGGCAAAATGCTGCTCTTTGGTCAGTTCAAAAAACATCATATAAGCCTTGGCCAGATGCAAGGATAAATTGATATACATGCGCAGCGGCATTTCTTCAAATTCCACCCGGCCTTGTTCAAGTAAGACAATCGCTTCTTGCAGGAAATGTCGCTGTTCCTGACGCAGC
This sequence comes from Acinetobacter sp. YH12102, assembly GCF_013419125.1. NCBI lineage: Bacteria > Pseudomonadati > Pseudomonadota > Gammaproteobacteria > Moraxellales > Moraxellaceae > Acinetobacter > Acinetobacter sp. YH12102. The sequence continues at coordinate 101,012 of NZ_VPAS01000012.1, forward strand.
TCACTTAAAGTCACCAGCTGTAAACGAAGATCAGCACGTTCAAGCGTTAATTCTGGCGTATTGCTTTTTAAGTACAATTGGTCAGTTTCACCCAGTCGCTCAATAATCTGCTTGGTTGTTAATCGCATCAACGCAATCCTCATTTCTCAATAATGGCTATATGAGGTTAAAAAAATAAATTTAAAGCATGAGCGAGCATTAGATTAAGGCTGTATCGCTTCTTAACCAGGCCGTAATGGATAGACGTTGCTGTTTGGAAATTAAAACTTCATGTAACAAATCACTCTGGAACAGTACAATCCGGTTCGGCTGTGGCTGAATAATATGCCACTGGCCATTTTTATCTTGCAGACGCAATTCACCCCCCCAATCTGCCTGCCATTGTTCATGCAGATAATACACACTGGAAATCATTCGGCCATTTTTAGCGTGAGGATTGTCACGATGCAGCGCATAAAACTCGCCAGCGTGATAGCAGGCAAAATGTGCTTCGATTTCTTTAATGCCTAAATAAAACGCGCGGTTTAAAGCTTGAGAAAACTGTTGCAGGGTTTGGGTGTGTAGGTGGGAAATTTTAAATTCAGGTCGTAACCAAAGAATATGATCACTACGGATGTTGCTGACGACGCCATTTTGAATGGCTGCATTACGAAATTCGTTTAAGTGGCTTAAGCATTCCTGACTTACCGCATGTTGATATTCACTAGAATAAGCATCGTCAACAATACTAAAGCCATGTTGATCTAAATCATCTAAGATTTGATCAACATTCCAATCCCCTGGGATGATAACAGCTTCCATTTTTTTCAATTCTCGATAGTGTGGCAAAACAGGTTCGCTATTTTAGTGTAAGAATCGTGCCTGAACGAAACTATTTTTCATGTTAAAATAGCTGTTGATATTAGGAATTAATGAAACATGAATTACCGTCACTCTTACCACGCAGGCAACTTTGCCGATGTCATGAAGCACGTTTTATTGCTTCAGTTGTTGACTCGACTGAATGCAAAAGACAAACCTTATCGCTATGTAGATACACATGGTGGTGCGGGTAAATATGATTTATCGACTGCTGAAGCGCAAAAATCAGGTGAGTTCTTAAACGGTATTCATCGTCTTGTTAAACTGGATGATTCGATCAAGCGTAACGCACCTGAAGGCGTACAACAATATTTGAAAGTTGTTGAGAAAATGCGTGAAAACTTTGGTAAGGGTGCTTATCCCGGTTCACCTTGGTTTGCTCTGGAAGGCATGCGCGAGATTGATAAAGCGACTATTTTTGAAATGCAGCGTGATGTGTTTCAGCAACTTCGTCATAATATTTTTGACAAGCGTGCCGGTTTGCATGAGCGTGATGCTTATGAAGGTCTTTTGGGGGTGATTCCGCCGAAAGAAAAACGTGGTCTGGTGATGATCGATCCACCTTATGAGCTTGAGCGTAAAGATTTTCCACAATTGGTAGAATTACTGGTTGCCGCTTATAAGAAATGGCCGACAGGTGTATTTGCTGTTTGGTATCCAATTAAAGACCGTGCCATGATTGAACGCTTCGAGAAAAAAATGTTCAAGACCGGCATCCGCCGTCAACTGGTGTGTGAAGTCTGTGTATGGCCGGATGACACCCCAGTCGGCTTGAATGGTTGTGGTTTGCTGGTGATTAATCCGCCTTGGAAATTCTCTGAAGATGCAGATGAAGTACTACAATGGTTATTCCCACATCTTCGTATGAGTGAAAATGGTGGTCACGCTGCAGTTCGCTGGTTAGTCGGCGAATAATTTTTTCAAAGCACAGGTCATAGCTAGGATCGACAAGAATGACAAATATAAGCAAACCGGAACGCGACTCTTCAAAAGACTTGCCTTTTGATGGCATCACCTTTGAGGTGGAAGAAGAGGAACATACCCAGGAAGGGCAGAAAGTTAAGCGTCGAGGCATCTATCTATGGCCGAACCTGATTACAACCGCTGCGTTGTTAGCGGGTTTTTACTCCATTATTGCCAGCATGAATGGCAATTTCCAGCAAGCGATCTATGCAATTTTTATTGCGGCTTTGCTGGATGGTTTGGATGGGCGTGTGGCGCGTGCGATTGGTGCGCAAAGTCCGTTTGGTGAACAGTTTGATTCGCTTTCCGATATGCTGGCTTTTGGTGTTGCTCCCGCGATCTTGATGTATAGCTGGGGTTTGAGTGATTTAGGCCGGATTGGTTTGGCCGCCTGTTTTGTCTATACCGCCTGTGCTGCTTTTCGTCTGGCCCGCTTTAACGTACAGATTGGCGTGGTAGACAAGCGTTATTTTATTGGTGTGGCCAGTCCATTGGCAGCTCTCATGATTGTTTCGCTGGTCTGGGTCGGTTTAGATTTTCCTGAAATTTTCGATATTCGTGAAGCATCCATTCAGATCATTAACGCCGTTGTCATTATTGCGGTGGGCTTGTTGATGATTTCTAATATCAAATATTATTCATTTAAGACTGTAGAGCGTAAACGCGTTCCGTTTTTTGTATTACCAATTGCCGTATTTGTCTTTGCTGCGATGACTTATAATATTCCTGTCGGCATTCTGGTAATTTCTATTCTCTATGCCTTATCTGGTTTTGTGACCACCTTTATGGCAAAAAGATCGAGTAGATTATAAAAATATAAGGAGTCTGAGATGCGGTTTCTTCAAGATTTTTTAGATCGTTCGAAACAGCTGAATCAGACTCCAACTGTTTCGCATTATCCTGCCTATCATGGCCCCAACTCAAAATATAAGATTATTCATCAAGGTTTGATGATTCCTGGACTTCCGGCGCCGCTGCACTATCTAAATTTTCTCAGCATTATCGGGCAGCCGAATGCACCGATGCTGGCCAATCCCAGTGCAATTCAAACCAACGCACTGGATACCGCTACGGTGATTTGCAGCACGAGTTCGCATATGGTCGGCCAACTGCATCGTTATTCAGTACAGCAGGACTGTAACTTTGATGCTGGCTTATTTCAGTTTTTAGATCGGGAGCAACTGAGTGGGGCCTTTCCTCATTTTCGTTTGCAGCGTTTTGACTCGGAACTCAGTTTCGATTTAAGCATTCATACCACTCAGCTCATTTCCCACTTTAGCCAGGTGAGGTTTTCACTTGCCGAGCACTGGTCTTTGCTGTGCTATTGCCAGGGCACATTAAAATATAAACAACAGACATATAATATTGATAGCCTCGGAAGTTTTGAATATGCACGAAGTTTCAATTTCCCTTATCTGCCTTTGGCCTTCCTGACTTATCAAATTATTAACCTGAGTGAAAACCGGCAGCTACTGTTGGCGCAAATTCGGGATGGAGTGAATAGTATTGTTCAGTCTCGGATGTATTTGCGTGATTTAAACAAGATGCAGACTCAGATGTTTGACCAAAAAGTGTATTTTAAAGTTCATCGTGTCTATCCGCGCGTCACCACGCCGAATGGGCAAAATATGTATTTGCCACGTGAATTTGAATGGTGTTACGAAGCTAAAGATGGTATCTGTATTTGGGTACAAGGGCAAAGTCGCGGTGATTTCAAATTTGGTTTGGCCGCGGGCTATGTTGGAAGTTTTAGTTATCAGGTCAAAATAAATGAAGAGAACGAAAATGGGGAAGGTGGCTACTGTGAATACATTGATTGCCGTCCTTTACGCTTTCAAGAACAAGATAAAACCGACAAACTTTTAACTCATTTATCAAATTCTGTACCTTTAATGCTCAAAAAATAGAAAAACCTGCACTTTTTGTAGAATAAATAAACAGTCGTTGGTTTTTTGCTGAATTATTTAGAAATAGGGGTTGTGTTGGGTGTGAAATCCTGTAGAATGCACATCCATCGGCAGTGATGAAGATTAAAACTTCTGATAAAACAGTAACTTAGCACGAGGTGTTAAGATTGGGTTTTGTTGGTTAAGTTCAAATTAATTTGAATTACGGA
>NZ_VPAS01000013.1:0-77366 GCF_013419125.1 Acinetobacter sp. YH12102
GTAAAAATCCACACAAGTTGTTCTTCATAATCTCTTAATGATCTTCTTGCTGATTCGTCACCAGCAAGCTAGGTCGGCTATATTACACTGAATTTCTAAAGTGTCAATCCGTAATTCAAATTAATTTAAACTTATCAAACAAAACCCAATCTTAACACTTCGTGCTAAGTTACTGTTTTATCAGAAGTTTTAATCTTCATTACTGCCGATGGATGTGCATTCTACAGGATTTCACACCCAACACAACCCCTTTTTTTAAATAATTCAGCAAAAAACCAACGACTGTTTATTTATTCTACAAAAAGTGCAGGTTTTTCTATTTTTTGATCATAAAACATACACTCCAAGGAGGTTTATAGTGTTTATTTACTTATAAAAGCTATTTCTGGTGGATTTCAGATTTATATTTTAATTTATCTTTTCTTTAGCAAGAAAAATATAGATATCAAGACTGATAAATTATTTATATTTCCCTTTTATATAAATGCTGAGGAACGCATACACTTCACCAAAATAAAATAATACGAAAATGAGAATGCCTCAATATTCCTCCACCCTTAAACGCATCATAATCCTTCTTCAGCAAAAGACATAAAATAAAAAACCCATCTCACCTGCATAAGCTATATTGAGTGAAAAATAAATTGATATAGAGATACAAGTGATTACATAAACAATTATCAAAAAGGCGACTATAAATAATATTGTGTATTTTTTATACTTATTAAATTTTAGGCATAAAAAAACCGCTTAACGCGGTATCTTTTATCTCGACCATCTTTAAGGAGATGGTCGGAGCAGTAGGATTCGAACCTACGACCCCCTGGTCCCAAACCAGGTGCACTACCAGGCTGTGCTATGCTCCGATTTCAACTTTAAAAGTTGGGGTGAATGACGGGATTCGAACCCGCGACAACTGGAATCACAATCCAGGGCTCTACCAACTGAGCTACATCCACCATCATTTTGATTCTTAACATCAAGCGACCAAATGGCGCGCCTGACAGGATTCGAACCTGTGACCATCCGCTTAGAAGGCGGATGCTCTATCCAACTGAGCTACAAGCGCGTTACTGATGCAAACATCATTTGCCTTGAAGAATTGGTCGGAGCAGTAGGATTCGAACCTACGACCCCCTGGTCCCAAACCAGGTGCACTACCAGGCTGTGCTATGCTCCGATTCATCTCAGCTTTCGTATCGAACATCGTTCGGTACGGTGTGCATTCTAGGCGTGACGCCCGGAGACGTCAACACCTATCTTAAAAAAAAACCTAAAAAACGCGCCAAGCGTTTATTTATCAAGCGCTTCAGACATTTTTTATACAAATTTTAACGTTTTAGTCCGGCACTAAAATTCAACATGCGATCTAGAGGCAGTTTTGCGCGTTCAGCCAGTACAGGATCGACATGTACTTCCTGATCCTTATGCTGTAATACATGCAAAATACCATCCAGCTCATTCATTGCCATCCACGGACAATGCGCACAAGAACGACAGGTTGCCCCTTCCCCCGCAGTTGGTGCCTCAATCAGGATTTTATCGGGAACTGCTTGCTGCATTTTATAGAAGATACCACGATCCGTAGCCACAATTAAACGCTGATGTGGCAAAGTCTGTGCGGCTTTAATCAGTTGCGAGGTACTGCCTACTGCATCGGCAATCTCGACTACAGACATGGGGGATTCCGGATGTACCAACACCGCAGCATCGGGATAGAGTGCTTTCATATTGACAATACCGCGTGAACGGAATTCTTCATGCACGATACAGGCACCATCCCAGAGCAACATTTCTGCACCGGTTTTGCTTTGGATATATCGGCCCAAGTGCTGATCCGGCGCCCAGATAATTTTTTCACCGAGACTATCCAGATGTTCAATAATTTCCACTGCACAGCTAGAAGTCACCACCCAATCGGCACGCGCTTTCACCGCTGCGGAAGTATTGGCATACACCACCACGGTATGATCGGGGTGCGCATCGCAAAAAGCTGTAAATTCATCAACCGGACAACCAAGATCCAGTGAACAGGTTGCTTCCAGGGTTGGCATCAGCACGGTTTTATCTGGAGATAAAATTTTTGAGGTTTCACCCATAAATTTCACTCCTGCCACCACCAACGTAGAGGCTGGATGATCGCGACCAAAACGTGCCATTTCCAGAGAATCCGAAACACAACCACCGGTCAACTCAGCCAGTTCTTGCACTTCAGGATCGCAATAATAATGCGCCACCAAAACGGCATCCTGTTTTTCCAGCTCAGCCTTGATTTGTGCAAATTTGTCTAATTTTTCCTGCTGGCTCATTTGATGTTCTTGAGGAACGCCTAAACGATCTAAATGCGCCTGCACAATCGACTTTGCTTCATTGGCTATTAATTTGGTCGCACTATTCATAACAACTCTTACTCTACCCTAATTATCCGTTATGACACGGACATTTACCCTACACCCTAATCACAATTGGCAAAATGCCATTTTTGACCAGTCATTAAAAATCATAAGATATAAAAAAAGCCCCACAACGGAGGCTTTAGAAACGATCTGAATTATGAACGATAATCTGCATTAATCTTGACGTAATCATAAGACAGGTCACAGGTATAGACCGTGTCTTTCGCTGTACCACGTCCAAGATCAACACGAATCGTCATTTCAGCTTGGGCCATCACACCTGCACCAGCTGCTTCAGTATAGTCTGCCGCCGCACCACCATCTTTACAGATTTGTACATCATCTAACCAAACCTGAATTTTTGCAACGTCTAAATTCGGCACACCAGCATAACCAATCGCTGCCAGAATACGCCCCCAGTTTGGATCAGAAGCAAAAATCGCAGTTTTAACCAATGGCGAATGTGCAATGCTATAAGCCACATCACAGCATTCCTGAATATTAGCACCACCTTCTACCGCAACTGTAATAAATTTGGTGGCACCTTCACCATCACGCACAATCAGTTGCGCCAAGCGTTTCATGGTACGCATTAACACATCAAGCACGACTGCATAACGTGGATCTTCAGTCGAAGTAATTTCAGCCCCCCCGCCTTGACCTGTGGCAATCAAGATGCAGGAATCATTGGTTGAAGTATCACCATCGATGGTAATGCGGTTAAACGACACATTTACTGTTTCTGTTAATAACTGCTGAACCAGTTCACGGCTGATTGGAGCATCGGTTGCCACATAACCCAGCATAGTCGCCATATTTGGACGAATCATGCCGGCACCCTTGGAAATACCGGTCATGGTATAGGTGGCACCATCCAGCTCGAACTGCTCTGAAGCGCCTTTCGGTGTAGTATCTGTGGTCATGATTCCCGTTGCAGCATCGACCCAGGCATCATCACGCAATGAGTCTAGCGCAGGTTGTAAACCGCTGAGCAAACGCTCCATTGGCAATTGCTCGCCAATGACACCCGTAGAGAATGGTAAAACTTCAGCAGCCTGTACCCCTGCCAGTTCAGCCAGCTTGGCACAGGTAGCTTCTGCATTTGCCATGCCTGTAGGGCCGGTTCCTGCATTGGCATTGCCGGTATTGATCACCAGGTAACGCGGATTCCCTACCTGTAAATGCGCTTTAGATACATGCACAGGGGCTGCACAGAAGGCATTTTGAGTAAATACCCCTGCAACATTGGAGCCTGCAGCCAGTTCAAATATCACCAGGTCACGTCGGTTCTGATAGCGCACATAGGCTTCAGCCGAACCAATTTTAACCCCTTTCACCACATGCATCTGTGGCATAGATACGTCACCAACTGCCATTTTAAAGTCCAATATTGAAGTTTCGGAAAAATACAGCTTAGTTGATCTGCAACAAAAAATCGAGCCAAAGCCTGAGTCAGCTTGAGATTTATGATGGATTTTCACAATAAAAAACCAGTCATCAAGACTGGTTTCTGCATTTTAAAAAATCGGAGATTTTAATTTTTCGCAAGTTGCCCTGCTTCATTTAATAAAGCCTGCTTCGCTTGCTGCTGACTCGCGGCAGAAAGTGCCGGATTAGATGCCACAATACGATCTGCATTGGCCGCATTGGCCGGTGCGATCGCAGCGGTCTGCAACACAATCGGGCGATTCTGATTGGCAAAGGTATAACGAATCCCGGTACGCGGGCTGGCCACGGTCACTTGTTCATCTGTACGTTGTACTTGAGCTGTAGTAGAACCCACTGCTTGCTGAACTTTATCAAGTGTCGTGGTGGCTGCAGTTTCTGCAAAACTTAAAGCAGGCATGGCCAAAGCGGCAATCATGAGCGTTTTTAATACTTTTTTCATTCAGGTTATTCCACTTTTCGGTGTTGAATGAGCCATTAAATACCATTTAATCCGCAGGACTGCAAATAGTATTCAGTTTCTGAAAAATCTTTATACATAAAAAATCAGAGCCATGTGGCTCTGATTTTCAATATCGCTTAGATTCTGCCATGACACTGTTTATATTTCAGGCCTGAACCACATGGACAAGGTGCATTACGGCTTGCCGGCGCTTCAAAGACTGGCGCTACCGGATTTGCCTCAGCATTTTGTTCAGTCGTATTTTCATGTTCATCTGCCAGTAAACCGTCGAACTCATCATGAGATAACTGCAAACGCATTGCCTCAGCCTGTGCCAGCTGCTGCGCTTCCATTTCAGCCAGCTCTTCAGGTGTTGGAACATGAATACGCGATAAATCTGTAACGACATCCGATTTGATGACACCCAGCATATTCACAAACAGGTTATAGGCTTCTTTTTTATATTCCTGCTCTGGATTTTTCTGTGCATAGCCACGTAAATGGATGCCCTGACGCAAGTAATCCATCGCTGCCAGATGTTCTTTCCAGTAACGATCCAGAGAATTCAGCATAAAGTGACGTTCAAGCGATGCTGCAGATTCCGCACCCATTTGTTCACGACGTGAACGGTAACGATTCAGTACTTCATCGCTAATACGCACCACCAATGCCTCTTCATCGAGACGACGGTCCTGTTCCAGCCATTGTGCGATAGGAAGATCCAGTGACATGTCTTCACGCAAGGCCAATTCCAGACCTTCAATATCCCACTGGTCATGAATCGACTCAGGCGGAATATAATTGGCAATTACACCCTGCATCACTTCACGGATCATTTCTTCAATATAATCTTGCAGCGAATTTTCTGCCAGAATGTCATCACGCTGACTATAAATAATCTTACGCTGTTCGTTATTCACGTCATCGTATTTCAGCAAGTTCTTACGAATATCGAAGTTACGTGCTTCGACTTTACGCTGTGCATTCTCAATCGAGCGAGACACCATTTTGTGTTCAATCGCTTCATCTTCCTGCAAGCCCATGGCACGCATCATACCCACCACACGGTCACCGGCGAAAATACGCATCAAGTCATCTTCAAGCGACAGGTAGAAACGCGATACACCCGGATCCCCCTGACGGCCTGCACGACCACGCAACTGGTTATCGATACGGCGTGATTCATGACGTTCAGAACCGATAATATGCAAGCCACCCGAATCCAGAACAGATTGATGATTAACATCCCATTCCGCTTTCAGACGCGCTTCGTCATCGCTTGTCGGATTTTCAATTTTGGCCAGCAATGCTTTCCAGTTACCACCCAGCAGAATATCGGTACCACGCCCCGCCATGTTGGTAGCAATGGTTACGGCACGCGGCGCACCAGCTTGCGCAATAATATCCGCTTCACGTTCGTGCTGTTTGGCATTCAGTACTTCGTGGGTAATGCCCGCAGCTTTCAGCTTATCGGATAGAATCTCAGATGCTTCGATGGTTGCCGTACCAATCAAGATTGGCGCAACACCGGCTTCATGCACACGCTGAATTTCTTGAATAATCGCGTTATATTTGCCTTCACGATTTAAATAGATTAAATCGTTCTGGTCATCACGGATCATTGGACGATGGGTCGGAATCAGCACCACATCCAGACCATAAATTTCTTTCATTTCCGCGGCTTCAGTATCAGCAGTACCGGTCATACCCGATAATTTTTTATACAGACGGAAATAGTTCTGGAATGTTGTGGTTGCCAGGGTCTGGTTCTCTGGTTGAATTTCCAGACCTTCTTTGGCTTCTACCGCCTGATGCAAACCTTCAGACCAACGACGGCCCGGCATGGTACGACCGGTATTTTCATCAACGATAATCACTTCACCATCATTGATGATGTATTGCACGTTACGTTGATATAAATAATGGGCACGAATTGCCGCAGTCACATGATGCAACAGATTCAGGTTCGACGCTGAATACAAGCTCTCGCCTTCTGCCAACAAGCCCATTTCAATCAGTTCACTTTCAATGGTTTCAAAACCCACTTCAGTAATTTCAACTGAACGCTGTTTTTCATCAATCCAGAAGTGACCGCCATCCGGCACTTTCTCTTCTTTCTGTGCCTGTAATTTTGGTGGAATATTATTAATGGCTGCATAAAGCTGTGAAGAATCTTCACTTTGACCGGAAATAATCAGCGGAGTACGTGCTTCATCAATCAGGATCGAATCGACCTCATCAATAATCGCATAGGTTAAACCACGCTGCTTTTTCTCAGCCAGCGAGAACACCATGTTGTCACGCAGGTAATCAAAGCCAAATTCGTTATTGGTACCGTAGGTAATATCGGCACGATAAGCTTCCGCTTTTTCCATCGGATTTTGCATGGAATAAATAATCCCGATGCTTAAACCCAAAAATTCAAATAATGGACGGTTGAGCTCGGCATCACGTTGTGCCAGGTAATCGTTCACGGTAATGACATGCACACCCTGACCGCTGATGGCATTCAGGTAACAGGCCAAGGTACCCATCAGGGTTTTACCCTCACCGGTACGCATCTCTGCAATTTTACCTTCGTGCAAGGTAATACCACCGATCAGCTGCACGTCATAATGACGCATGCCCATGACCCGCTTGGCGGCTTCACGACAGACTGCAAATGCTTCAGGCAATAATTTATCGAGGTTTTCACCCTTATTATATCGTTGTTTGAATTCTTCAGTTTTTGCAGATAAGTCTGCATCGCTAAGGGTAGATATCGTCGGCTCGAGCACATTAATCTTGTCTACGATTTTACGCATGCGTTTGAGTTCGCGCTCATTTTTGGTACCGAAGATTCCTCCGATCAGACTTGCCAACATGAATAGACTCTCTAAATCTTGCTTGTCAAATGAATATGTTCTTAGTCGTTATTATGGTGCTAGAAATTTGAACTACAAGGGTTTTGCTATAAAACCGCTGAAAAAAATCTGATCCTGAGTTCTAGCCCCGAGATCTAAGGCAAAGTAATGTAGCAAACTTTAGCTGTGCAATATAGTCAATTAGACGACTGATTTGTTTGATTCTAGATAGATAAAACAAATCACTTATGCTATTTATTCATAAAGAAAGCTAAAAACACTATTTTTAATCATAAAAAAATTAGTTCATATTAAATCTCATCTCTACATTAAAAGACCAATTGAGGCAAAAAGATGAGTTTACGTCTAGGCGACACCGCACCGAATTTTGAACAGCAATCCAGTGAAGGCCTGATTAATTTTTATGATTTTCTGGGCGATAGCTGGGGCATTTTATTTTCACATCCGGCGGACTATACGCCGGTATGTACTACTGAACTTGGTTATACCGCAAAGTTGAAAGATGAATTTGAAAAACGTGGTGTCAAAGCCATTGCCTTATCGGTTGATGATGTTGAATCGCATCATGGCTGGATTAAAGACATCAATGAAACGCAAAATACCACGGTCAATTTTCCGATCATTGCCGATCAGAATCGTAAAGTGTCTGAACTATATGACTTTATTCACCCGAATGCCAGTGAAACGCTCACAGTTCGCTCTTTGGTGGTCATCGATCCAAACAAAAAAGTCCGTTTGATTATTACCTATCCGGCATCGACGGGTCGTAATTTCCATGAAATCTTGCGTGTGGTGGATTCATTGCAACTCACCGACAGCCATAAAGTCGCAACACCTGCCAATTGGCAGCATGGCGATGATGTGGTGATTGTGCCATCGCTAAAAGATGAGACTGAAATTGCACAACGTTTTCCTAAAGGGTATACCGCGGTCACGCCTTACCTGCGCTTAACGCCACATCCTGAGTGAGGATCAGCAAGGCACTGCTTCGCCCTGAGGAATATATTCCGCAAGAAGACGAGAAGCTACGCTTCGAGTGACACAAATTAAAAGGACTCCTTTTTAATTTTGCGCAACACAAGTGAAGTGCGCAGTAATAGATAAGCAGAGCACTGCTCTGTTCATAAAGAATATGTATAAGTACATCCACTCTTAACGTTGATGTATCTATATAAAAAGCAGCAAGATTAAAACTGAATTTCTAACCCGAATGACGTGCCGGTTTCGAAGTTCATCACCAGCCTATCTTTAGATAGGCTTTTTTAATCCTGAGAGTTTTGTCACCTTTTTAATTTTTGCTCCCCAATAAAAATGGATCCAGGCATAACCTGAATCCATTTTAAACCAAAGTACAGTAATACGCTGTCTTAGTTACGCTTATCTAAAGGCACCCAGTCAATCACCCAGGCAGATTTCATATTCAGACTGTCATCTGCAGCGATTTTTTTACGCGAAGCATCAGCAGTTTCCCGATCCTTTGATGGACCGACCATGATACGAATCCCTTTAGAGGTTGGACTCTTGGTCACTTTATAACCCTTGGCACGCAGTTTTGCCGCAACCGCATCTGCATTGGCTTCATTGGCTGCCAGTGCGACCTGCACCATCCACTGCTTGTCACTTTCACCTTCCAGCAATTTACGTGCCTGCTCAGCTTCTGCTTTCTTTTTGGCGTCTTCTGCTGCCTTTTTCTTGGCTTCTTCAGCCTTACGTTTGTCTTCGGCTTTACGTTTTTCTTCGGCGGCTTTACGTTCAGCTTCTTTCTTCTCGGCTGCCTTACGCTCTTCCTCAGCCTTACGTTTTGCCTCAGCCGTCTTACGTTCTGCTTCGGCTTTTTGCTGTTGCTCCAATTTACGTTTTTCTTCAGCCGCTTTGCTTTCAGCGGCTTTACGCTCCGCTTCTTTCTTGGCCGCTTCAGTTGAACTGTTGGCTTTTTGCTGCTCAAGCTTCTGCAGGGCTAGCTTTTTGTCTTGTGCAGCCTTTTCTTCAGCCAAGCGTTTCTGTTTGGCCTGTTCGTCTTCGACCAGTTCTGGTGGAATATTATCCGAGCTTTGCTGTCCCATACGATGCGCATTAAGTGCAGCATATTCTTCAGCCGCTTTACGCGCCGCATCTGCTTCTGCCTGCTGCTGCATCGCTAAAAATTCAGCTGCACGAGCCTCCTGCTCTGCCACAGATTTTTCCCGATCACGGCGTTGCTGTTCAAGTAAACGCTTTTCTGTTTCCACATCGACCGTCAAGGAACCCAGCGAATGATTCACTGCATCCTTCGTTTCCACTTCAGCAACCTGTGCCGGTTTCTGCTGACGGTCCTGCTTGATTTCATCTTGACCTTTCAGGAGTAATGCTGCCAATAAAACACCACCACCGAGTAAAACAACACCGCCCATCCAGCGCTGTTTGTTATTCATTGACATTCTTCCAAATACTCCCATACCGCTTCTAAGGTATGAAATGATCCACATACCAAAATCAGCTGATTATTATCTGTTTGATCCAGTGCTGATTTAAAAGCTAATTTCACATTGTCAAATTGTTCTACCGCCTCACCGCCTAGAGCCTCAGCTAAAACTGTGAGCTCTGCCGCACGTGGGACGGATAATGGTGCAATTTTCCACAATTGAACCGTGTCTTTCAATAACTTGGTGACAGAATTTATATCTTTATCTGCCAACATTGAAAACACACAAACGATATTTTTATAGTTTTGATTGTAATTTAAATAGTTTCGCAACTGTTTCAGCAGAAACTCGACCCCATGCGGATTATGTCCGGCATCAAAAATCACGGTTTTATTCTGGATTTGACAGACTTCAAAACGTCCCGGCAACTTTGCAGTCTGAATCCCTTGTGCAATCGCCTGCTGACTGACCGTTAAACCGCTCAGCAAAATTGCAGCCACAGCGGTGGAAATATTATCCAGCGCCAACGATCCTGTAGGAAGTTTTAAGGTCGTACCCGAAGAGGCAAAGGCCCAAGACTGGCCATCTGCACATGCTTCATAGAAATAATCACGATTCACCGCATATAAGGGCGCGTTGCATTGCTGAGTTTTAGCTAAAATGGCTTGTGGAATCTGTTGCTGTCCACCAAACACCACCGGAATATTCGGCCGGATAATTCCGGCTTTTTCAAAGGCAATTTTCTCGATGCTATCACCGAGCCAATCGGTATGATCCAGACCAATATTGGTAATCACTGCTACATCTGGATTAACCACATTAACCACATCCAGACGACCGCCCAGACCGACTTCCAGCACCCAGACATCACATAACTGATCTTTAAAAATCACAAAAGCTGCCAAAGTGGTCGCTTCAAAGAAAGACAGGCTCAAATCACATTCGCGACGAGCCTGATCCACCTGAACAAAAGCATCCACCAACAACTGATCTTCAACTTCAATGCCGCGCAGTTTTACCCGCTCATTGAAACGGTACACGTGTGGAGATTGATACAGTCCGACCTTGAAGCCTTGTGCATTCAAAATCGCAGCCAGTGTGGTGGTGGTTGAACCCTTACCATTGGTTCCAGCCACCGTCAGCACTTTGGCCGCCGGACGTGTCACACCGAGCTTTTCAGCCACCGGAATAACCCGTTCCAGACCTAAATCAATACCCGTAACGTGAACATGGCTCCAATAATCGAGCCATGTACTTAAAGAATCTGTTGCTAGCGGTGCTGTGTTCAATGCAGGTTCATCAATTTCGTAACAATACGGTAAACTGTATCACGTAATGCGTGACGGTGAACAATCTGATCGATTACCCCATGATCAAGCAAATATTCCGCGCGCTGGAACGGTTCTTCCAGTTTTTCACGGACAGTTTGTTCGATCACTCGTTTACCGGCAAAGCCAATCATCGCCTTCGGTTCAGCCAGATGTACATCACCCAGCATCGCCAATGATGCAGTGACACCACCGTATACCGGATGCGTCAATACCACCACATAAGGCAGGCCTGCTTCTTTTAAACGCTGGATAGCAGCCGAAGTACGTGCCATTTGCATCAAGGACAACATGCCTTCCTGCATACGTGCACCGCCTGAAGCAGCAAAGCAGATCAAGGGCTGACGGGCTTCAATCGCACGCTCTGCCGCCTGAACAAAACGGTCACCGACCACTGTCCCCATAGAGCCGCCCATGAAATCGAATTCAAATGCACAGGCAATCATTGGGACATCTTTTAGCAGGCCTTGAATCACGACCAACGCTTCGGTTTCGCCGGTTTTCTTTTGCGCTTCTGCCATACGCTCTGGATAAGCTTTGCTATCGACAAACTTTAACGGATCTTTAGCCTTAAACTCCTGACCCAGTTCAGTCTGTACCTGGTCAAAGAACCAGTTCAGGCGATCACGGGCTTTCATGCGTAAATGCTCATCACACTGCGGACAAACATAGGCATTGAATGACATCGCGGTACGGGTCACCAAAGCATGACATTCAGGACACTCGACCGTAGGCTCGGTAAATGTCGCTTTATAGATCGTTTGCTCATCAGGTACATGAATGCCTGGAACAATGCGTTCCGTCCATGGGGTCGATGGGCTCAGAATTTTGCCTGATTTCACGGGTTGACTCATACTATAACTCATCGAGCGCTGCTCGAAGCTCCTTGACTTTATTCACCGTCGCAATAACGGCTTGTTCTGGTGCAAGCGTTGCAAACTGCTTTACAAACGCACTTCCCACAATAACTGCATCGGCAGCAACACCCATCGCTTTCGCAGATGCAGCATCGCTGATACCGAAACCTACGCCTACAGGAACATCAGTCACAGCTTTAATCTTTTGAATGCGGGCAGCGGCTTCAGAGACATCTAAAGTTGCTGCACCGGTCACGCCTTTCAAGGATACATAGTAGATAAAGCCAGTGGCCTGTTTCGCTACGTGTTGAATACGTGCATCGGTTGAAGTGGGTGCCAGCAGGAAAATCTGATCCATGTCATATTTTTCCAGTACTTCACCCAGACTTTGTGCTTCCTCTGGCGGTAAGTCCACCAGCAGCACGCCATCTACTCCACATTCGTAAGCATAAGCCACAAACTTTTCATAGCCAATCACTTCGACCGGATTCAGATAACCCATCAGCACCACAGGTGTTTCGCGATCTTTCAAGCGAAATTCTTTCACCATGTGCAGTGCGTCCAAAGTATTGGTACCGCCTGCCAGCGCACGTTCAGCCGCTAAAGCAATTACGGGACCATCTGCCATCGGGTCTGAGAAAGGAAGACCCAGCTCAATCACATCGACACCCGCCTCTACCATTGCATGGAGCAAAGGTACAGTGACCTCTGGATGCGGATCACCAGCCATCACATAAGAAACTAAAGCTTTACGCTGTTGAGATTTAAGTTGTTCAAATCGTGTGGCTAAACGTGACATAGGGCTGAGCTTTCCTTAACGTGTTTCAAACTTGAGGCATTGACTATGTAAAAATACAAGACGTCGCATTGTAACGCTATTTTTTGTCCAATGAACAGTCTGCGATACCGACCTCGAGTATTTCATTTCCTGTACGAAGATTTCAAAACAATTCGGAAGGGTCTATTTACGATTATTTTGATTTTTTTCACAATGATCAAAGATGCCTAATTTTGCTATTAGCTAAAATCCTGAATATTTAGATAAACTTATTTTTATCATGCAAAAATTAATAAAAATGCAGATGTTAGCGCATTCATTTAAAGTTTTCTGAAATTGCAAAACCTGCTTTATACTAGTCCTATTCTCTTACTTTTTTATCTCCTATGCAGACTGATTCTGAGGCTACAGTGCAGGCACGCGCCATTGCACTGCTGCCGCTTATTGTATTTTTAACCCTATTTTTGGGTAGCGGGATCTATCATTCCCTGATTGGAACCGAATTTGCGTTCTATCAGGTGAAAGCGCCTGTTGCTGCCCTGCCTGCGATTATTTTGGCTGCATTGGTGTATCGCGGCAAACTCAATCAGGGCATTGAAGCCTTTCTAAAAGGGGCCAGTCATCCGAACTTAATTTTGATGTTTATGGTGTTTATGCTGGCCGGTGCCTTTGCCAGTGTCAGCAGTGCGATTGGCAGTGTGGATGCCACGGTACAACTGGGCCTGTCGATTATTCCGCCTGAATTTATCTTGCCGATGCTGTTTATCATCTCGGCATTTATTGCCACGGCGATGGGCACCTCCATGGGCACCATTGCAGCTTGTGCCCCGATTGCCTTTGGTTTTACCCAGGTCACCGATATTAATGTGATCTACGCCATTGGTGCAGTCGTAGGCGGTGCCATGTTCGGTGACAACCTTTCCATGATTTCAGATACCACCATTGCAGCCACCACCAGCCAGCGGGTGCAATTACGTGACAAGTTTAAAGTCAATGTCTGGATTGCTGTACCGGCCTCTATCAGCACCATTGTGATTTATATTTTAAGTACAGGCAGCTCCAGCCCCGTAGAATATAAAGATTTTAACTGGTTACTGGTCTTACCTTATATTGCGGTCTTTGTTTTGGCTTTTAGTCGCCTGCATGTCCTCGCAGTACTGACCATTGGTGTTTTGCTTTCGGGTCTGTTCGGTCTGTTTGCGACGCCTGAATTTAACCTGCTCAAGCTGAATACTTCGATTTATGACGGCTTTGTCGGCATGTTTGAAGTGGCATTACTGTCCATGTTTCTGGCGGGTCTGTCAGCGATCATGCAACGTGAAGGTGGTTTACGCTGGCTAATCGAGCGCATTTATAGCCTGACCCGTCTGTTTAAAGTTGGGCAGCAAAGGGCCGGCGAAATCGGGATCAGCTTTCTGGTGGTATTTTCAAATATCTTTGTGGCCAATAATACCGTCGCAATTATTCTGTCGGGTGATATGGCACGTGAAGTCGCCAAAGAATACGGCGTGGATCCCAAGCGTTCTGCAGCACTGATGGATATTTTCTCCTGCGTGGCACAAGGTCTGATTCCTTATGGTGCACAGTTGCTCCTCGCCTGCTCGATTGCAAAAATCTCACCGGTTGAACTGATTGGCGGCTTGTACTATTGCTGGATTCTGGCCATCTTCGCAATTGCTGCGATTGCGTTGAGATTCCCCAACCTTAAAGCAACCGCTTAATCTCTGTATCATCCTCACATCAAAAAGCGATCTGATTGGGTCGCTTTTTTATTGCTGTGCATGCTTTAACTGTTTCTTGCGCTGGAACAAAGTCTGTCCGGTGGCTGCTTTATAGGCGCGGGCCAAGGCCGACTGGTCGGAATAATCCAGCGCTTCAGCAATCTCGCTCAGACTAAGCCCCTGCTGTAACAAAATCTCACAGCGTTTGATGCGCTGCTGTTGCAGCAGTTTTTTAAATGAAGTTTGATATATGCTGAATAAGCGTTGCAAGCTTCGGGTCGACATCCACAACTGCTGGGCAAGCTGCTCAATTTTGATCGCCTGTTGCCTGGTTCGCAACTGTTCGGCAATGATTTGCTGTGCTTGCTGCAAGGTATTTTCAACAGGTGCTTTTGCTGCAATCGCCTGTTCCGCCTGAAGAGTCAGCAACTGCAACAGCATCGGATCTGCCTGCTCAGACCCATGACCTAGCCCCTGTACATCCAGTTCCAGAGCATAATAATCTTGAGAAAACTGAACCTCACAGGCAAAGAATTTTTGATAATGCATTTGTGCCATTTCAGCTGCATGAGCCAGTCGTACACAACGCAATAAAAGTGGCTGCTCTTGCAAAATAACCCGTCCCAGTTGCACCATTGCTGCCATGGTGAGCTCATTTAACAAATTATATTTTCCATCTAAATAGTCCCAATAGAGTTCCATACTGTGTTCATGCTGCTTCAACTGTAAAGGCACGAATTCACTGCCATCAATCACCAGCCGCTGAAAGCGCATGCTATAGCCGATCATTTCCGCGACACTACTGCTACGTGAAACCATATAACCCAGTACACCAAAATGCTCAGGACGAATGACCTGCACGATTTCAAAAATCAGCTGCGGACAGTTCAGATGTTGCCGGGTAGTTAAAATAATATGATTCAACAATTCCAAAGGTACTTGTGTATCAAAAGGCTGATCGATGAGGGTCACAAGCGAGTCATGCACATCTTGCAGAAAGTCGGCAGTTAAGGGTTCAATCCCCAAATCACGCAAATAAGTCGCCCAGAGCTGAAGATAACCATTGGATATTTTTATGTCTTGCATGTGCGATTCTCGCTGGCAGCTATAATCTGACCAGTTTTATTTTCATTTGGCATAAAATGTATAAAAATTGGCAAGCTCTGTCAAAACAATGGCGAGATTCGCCGACATACTGTCAGCATCGTCACAAAAAAGAATCTACAAGATGAACGCCATATTAAAATCCGCCCTACAGCCTGTGGTTCGCACCCAACTTGATTTTAAACTGGATGAAATTCCACGTTACTGGTTCGGCGGCGACCCCTTCATGACGCGCATGTTCGATGCCCTGAGCCTGACCTTTCCAGACGGCGAGCGCTATTTTATTCAGAGTGTCCGCCTGTTCCGCGATCAGATCCAAGACCCGGAGCTGCAACAACGTGTCGCGGATTTTATCCGCCAGGAAGCCCAGCACGGCATCGCGCATGACAAAATGAATCAGTTGATGCGCGAGCAAGGCATGCCTGTAGACCAATTTATTGAACGTTTAAATAAAATTTTCAATTATGATCTGAAGCACCGTTCACCCCAGTTTAATATTGCCATTACCGCTGCGGCAGAGCATTTAACGGCGCTTATGGCAGAAACTTTTTATGGACAAAAACAGACCCTGAAAGATGCCCATCCTTTTGTACGGGCATTATTGGCCTGGCATGCCATTGAGGAAATGGAACACCGCGATGTAGCTTTCGATGTGATGAAAAATGTGGCTAAAACCCCAGAATTTACCCGTCGAGCCACCTTAGTCAGCACGACCATTTTAATGTTTAGTTTTACCGTCTACCGTGCCAATGTCATGCTGAAACATGATGGCTTTAGTCTCTTGCAACGCTTGCAGATGAATCTCAAGAGCTTACCCTGGTTTTTTGGCCCAAAAGGCACATTGACCCGAATGGGCAAACAGTATCGAGACTGGTTTAAAAAAGACTTTCATCCGAGTCAGCACCCAGTGATTGCCCAATACGAGGTCTGGATCAACACCCTAAATGAAACCGGCGATCCGATTCAAGCCGGTGAAGCCTTCTGGCAGGCCGCGAAAGACTAAACGTGAGCATCGCTTAAATCAAAAAACCTTCATTAACTTGAAGGCTTTTTGATTTAAGATGATTTACCATTTGGCATAATGCTGCTCAAGCAAGGCATATTCATTCAGTAAAATAATTTCCTGATCATCCTGCTGAATGGTGCCACAGACTTTGGCCTGCCACTGGCTAAACTGGCTGCCGACCAGACGCAAATTCAGATTTTCATAACGTCGCCAGCCTGTGCTTACAGTCAGATTTAGCTTTTCATCTAGCGATTGAATCGTCCATTGAGTTTCGGATGCCTGCTGAAAGAGCACATCAGCCAATGGATAAATTTTTCCGTTGATCCACAAACAGTTTTCATTACCAAAGCTTTCGTTAACACCGGATGCTAAATTAATTCCAATCCGCTGATTGGTCGCATCCCAAAAGTTACACGACAACCAAAACCAGGCAGTTTCTGGACGTAGAAAACCACAGGTGTCATCCAGCAAGGCAAAAGTTCGTTCGTTAAATTGAATCTTTTGTTTTTGTTTATTTAGAAAATAGCCTTCACAACCTAAGGTCGTGAGCTTTTGCGTATAAGTCCAACCATTAATACCAGTTGGGCTACACATACTTAAAGGATCGGTTCCTGCACAAAAGATTCGTGCACTGAGCTGAATTTCGCCGTATTTACTGACCTTGATATAGCGCACACCGTTGGCATGCTGAATATCGACCTGAAAAGGCGATTTATGAAAATAACTGTGATTGAATAATGGTTGTTCATCCAGCACAGTATGGCGAGACAGGAAATTAATCGCATTCCATTCCAGAACGTCATTGGTCATATGGTTGTAGACATAGACAAAACTGTGCCCTGCCCATGCAATATCGGCAATCGCCAGCCCAATGGTATAATGTTCGTGCTGAATACTACAAAATTTGAATTTCTTATATTTTAGATGCTTACGCCAGCCTGACAGCACCTGACCATAAGGGTTCTTGTATTGATATGCCTGATAGTCAATACTTTTTGGAAGTTCCTTGAAACGTCCATAGTGCGGTTGTCCATTTGCCTGAATTAAATCCATTTAAGATGTTCCATCTCAGTCAAAAGCTGTTTTTCCTTTCCGGTATTATGCAGATTATTGAACTTTGATAAAGATTTTTTTTAAGTCACTCGTCGAATCCTGACACTCAGCCACGCTATAGCCCTATGCTTCAGTTTTAAATCGTGAGATAGGTATTTTCCCAGCGATTCGCACTAAAATGTCCCTCCACCAGCTGTACATATCGGCCATACACCTGATCAATCGCAATGCAATCATCGACATCCAGCACCCGGTCAGTATGCTGTTTTTGCCAGTGCTTGGCGAAATAAGCTTTACCGCGCTGTTTTGCCACCATGGCATTCTGTGCCACCACCAGCACATAACGGTGCAGCTCACCAAATTCACGTGGATCATAACCACCTAAATTAATCAGCCAAAGCTTTTCGGCAGCCTGATTCGGGGCAGCATCGCTAAATTGAACGTGATAATTTTTGCCCTCGAACTCCAGTCCATTAATTTGCGCCCAGGCATCAATATGCAGCCCTTTTTGCTCGGCAAACCAGGCATTTTTCAGTTGAGGATAGGTTTCTTCCAGAGTTTCGCCTACTGCCAGTACCACATCATGAACTTCTGTATTGGCACGGGCATGACGGCCACCAAGCATCACAATAAATAAACTGGGCATTCGATTTCCTTATTTCGCTGCAATTTTAAGAATGATTTGATCAATACTTAGAAGTATATCGCAAAGTAATTCCATGATATTGAGGTGGCGATTCGTCAAGGCAAACTTCCTCAATTGACCCGAAGAAACTGCCCCGAAATAGCATCTGATCACTCAACATTCATTTGTATTTCGGAATCATCACGATCCCGCCCAATGCTCAAAAACTCATCTTCAGTGAATACAATCTGGTAGCATAAAATTTCCTTCCAGCACCACAATGATTTCTAAGCGCAGAAAATTATTTTTTTGTACAAAATACAAACACAGCTAAACCATACAAATCTGTACAAATTTTCGCCCAAATTTCAATCTAAAAGCATATTTCGTTGACTGAAATGCGCTGAAAGACGATACTCTCAATGTTTTTATTTAAGCAAATCGGTTCAATGAGGCTGGACCAAAAGTTCGGCCCTCAGAAACTCAATCCAACGCAAGGGGCTATATATGGCTGGTGGAAAGTCAACTATCATTTACACACTGACCGACGAGGCGCCATTACTGGCGACTTATTCTCTGCTGCCGATCATTGAGACCTTTACTAAGCCAGCTGGCGTTGAGATCGTCAAAAGTGACATCTCTGTAGCTGTGCGCGTGCTCTCTGAATTTACAGATTACCTAAGCGAAGAGCAAAAGGTGCCTGACACTCTAGCTGAGCTAGGTCGTCTTACACAAGATCCAGACACGAACATTATCAAACTCCCAAATATCAGTGCTTCTGTTGGCCAGCTAACAGCGTGTATCAAGGAACTCCAGTCTAAAGGCTATGCCCTTCCTGACTATCCTGAAAACCCGGCCACTGAAGAAGAAAAAGCAATCAAGGCACGTTATAGCAAATGTCTTGGTTCAGCAGTAAACCCGGTACTACGTGAAGGTAACTCAGACCGTCGTGCACCTGCTGCCGTTAAAAACTATGTGAAAAAACACCCGCACTCTATGAGCGAGTGGAAACAGTGGTCTCAAACTCACGTTTCACACATGGACGAAGGCGACTTCTACCATGGCGAAAAGTCGATGACTTTAGACCGTGCACGTAATGTGAAAATGGAATTGATCACCAAGTCTGGTGAAACCATCGTTCTTAAGCCAAAAGTTGCGCTTCAAGATGGCGAAATCATTGATTCAATGTTCATGAGCAAAAAAGCGCTTTGCGATTTCTATGAAAAAGAATTAGATGATTGTAAAGAAGCTGGCATCTTGTTCTCACTTCACGTGAAAGCAACCATGATGAAAGTTTCACACCCGATCGTATTCGGTCACTGTGTGAGAATTTACTACAAAGACGCATTTGAAAAACACGGCAAGTTATTTGATGAGCTTGGCGTGAACGTAAACAACGGTATGGCTGGTCTTTATGAAAAGATCGAAACTCTACCAACCTCTGTACGTGAAGAAATCATTGCAGATCTACATGCTTGCCAAGAACACCGTCCTGCGCTTGCGATGGTTGATTCTGCCAAAGGCATCACGAACTTCCATTCACCAAACGACGTGATTGTAGATGCTTCTATGCCTGCAATGATCCGTGGTGGCGGTAAAATGTGGGGCGCTGATGGCAAACCTTATGACTGTAAAGCCGTCATGCCTGAATCAACATTCGCACGTATTTACCAGGAAATGATCAACTTCTGTAAGTGGAATGGCAATTTTGATCCACGTACAATGGGTACAGTACCGAACGTTGGTTTGATGGCACAAAAAGCGGAAGAATACGGTTCACACGACAAAACTTTCGAGATCTCTGAAGCGGGTATTGCTAACATCGTTGATCTTGAAACTGGCGAAGTGTTGATGTCACAAAACGTGGAAGAAGGCGATATCTGGCGTATGTGTCAGGTGAAAGACGCACCGATCCGCGACTGGGTGAAACTTGCGGTAACTCGCGCGCGTAACTCCGGCATGCCGGCAATCTTCTGGCTTGACCCGTACCGTCCACACGAAAATGAACTGATCAAGAAAGTTGAAAAATACCTGAAAGATCACGACACTGCCGGTCTTGATATCCAGATCATGTCACAAGTACGTGCAATGCGTTATACGCTTGAACGTGTTGCGCGCGGTCTAGATACCATTTCTGTAACAGGTAACATCCTGCGTGACTACCTGACTGACTTGTTCCCGATCATGGAATTGGGTACATCTGCGAAAATGTTGTCAATCGTGCCGTTAATGGCGGGTGGCGGCATGTATGAAACAGGTGCAGGCGGTTCTGCGCCTAAACACGTACAGCAGTTAGTTGAAGAAAACCACTTACGCTGGGATTCACTCGGTGAATTCATGGCGCTTGCAGTTTCTCTAGAAGAAATGGGTATTAAAGAAGGCAATGACAACATCAAGTTACTTGCTAAAACTTTAGACCGTGCAACTGGAAAATTGCTAGATAACGACAAGTCACCTTCTCGTCGTACTGGCGAACTCGACAACCGTGGTAGCCATTTCTACCTGGCGAAGTTCTGGGCTGAAGAACTTGCTGCTCAAGACGAAAATGCTGAATTGAAAGCGAAATTTGCACCACTTGCAAAAACTTTAGCTGAAAATGAAGAAAAAATCGTTACTGAGCTTGCTGAAGTTCAAGGCAAATCAGTAGACATCGGTGGTTACTACGCTGTTGATCAAGAGAAAGTAAATGCAGTGATGCGTCCAAGTGCTACTTTGAATGCAGCACTTGCTACGATCTAAGCTTTTGCAGAACTGACTCAGTCAGTGATGTAGAAAAACCGGCGTCTAGGCGCCGGTTTTTTATGTCTGATTGATGTATCAAAGTTATTCAATTAATCTATTTTTCGCTATAGATATAAATCATCATCTTACTGACAAAACCACTCAAATTCAGTCAAAAACCATTTTAAGAAATGATGAAAATAAATACTTTTAAATATACAGACAATAAAAAACCCCAAGACTGAATGTGCTTGGGGTTTTCTAGAATTTTGGTCCGAGGGTCAGAACCATAAACATGATCTTAGTATTTGATTTTTAATATATTTAAAAATTCAAACACCCAATTATATCTGTATTGGTATCTTTATTTGCAAAGATGCTATACAACTTTGACCTATGGTTAAGTCATTAATCTAACGATAAATTACCAACAACTCAAATGATCAAATTACAACCACTTAAATTCCTGCGCCTTTAAATATCCTTACCATCAATGATGTTCCCCTCATCATCCATATACATCCCATCAGATAGATACATTAAGCCGCCTGGATATTCAGAAGGATCACCAAAGATTTCCAACAATTCTTCGTTGGCTGAAATGGAGTCCATTACAACTTTCAGAGAGAATTCCTTCTCATCAGAGTTAAAACGGTTGTAATCAGCAACCGAATATCCCAGTGCTTCTAGCTCACCATCGGTCACTACCCCCAATTTATGCTTCAAGCGACCTATTGAATGAATCCACTTTCGATCATCTTTAACAAAAACCTCTCCACCGTATGCTTCAGGGTCTTCAAAGGGCTCGTAGCCATTTTCGATTGCACGTTGCTTGCTTAGTTCAAGCCATTCAGGAACATATAGTGCCATTTTACTCTATCTCCAACTTCGGCAAAGACTTCACAATCTTCATGGTTTCAAGGCTGACCGTGATCACACGCAAGAACAGCTCAAGCGGATACGCTGCATTGTTCATCGTTTCGATTGCCCAGTCATTTGCATCGTTGATGATACCGCTGTCTTTGTGCGTAGAAACGCCCTGACGCTCCATTACCCACTCAAGTGCAGGCTTACCATTCACCACGTATTCATACGCCTCTAACGGGATATCCTTGACCGTTACGCGCTTGTTGTAAATGACTGTACCCTTCTCGCCCTTCTTAACGAACTTCATTTTTTCGACATAGAAGTCTTCATCGCTCAGTTGGCTGTACGGCGTGCTGCCGGTGTCTAAAGTGGCTTTGTATGGCTCTACGGTTTCGTAGTTGAGATGCCAATGTGCGAGGTCACGACCTGCTTTAGAGAATGCCCAAAAGTCCTCTGCTTTCTTTACACATGGAATACGTGGTAATTCTTTGCTAAGGTTATCCGCATAACGCTCTCGGTAATCTTCATCATGTAGCAAGCCATAAACATAGTAGAAAATATCCTCCTTTGTGATCTGCTCGTTTGGATACGCCGTTTGGAAGTGCTTTAAGCCTTCGTCACTGATGCCATCTTTGCGTTGGTACTTGGTTTCACTGACAGTTAAATCAAGAGAGTTATCGAATAGATCGCCAGCGCCGACACTTTTTTCTTCCGTTACTTCTTCATAGAGATAAAGAGGGAAACATTGACCATTTGAATGCAACTGGACATCAGGAGTTACATTTGTTATCAAGCATGAAAAGCTTTTTGAAGCTCCCAATCCTGTTAAACTAATGGCTAAGTTATAATCATTTCCTAAAGTAAATAATTCTGGAATCTTATAAGGTCTGTGATTGAGGGTTTTATCAAAATAAAGCCATGATTTGGTGAATGGTCGATATAATGCCTTTCTAACTTTTGATGAATTTAACTCTAACTTATCGGCTCTTACAAACGAATCTATTAGGCTGCTAGACCAACTAATGTATTTAGGATTTTTACCTATAATTTCAACGGCTTTATTGGTTTTTTCTTTCTTATCTAATCCAATTAAACTTATGGAATTTTTATCCAATTCTGAGTTGTAGTAACTTATTGTCTTTTCAACATTATTGAGCAGATGTGCCTTTGATGCGTTATAAACCCATGCATCACGATTCGATTGTAAGCCGCATGAATAATTTTCAAACAATAATATATTTGTTTTGTTTCTTTTGTCCCCTAAGCTAATAAACTCCCCAAAGCTATTATCACGTTTATTCAGCCAATCCCCGTGTTCATCAGGGGTAATCATTGTCCAGCCCTTAGCCGCTGCAATGCCTTGTAGACTCTTAAATTCAGCAACCTTTTCTAACTTTTCTTCACGGCTCAGGTAGTCGCCAATATCGTGAAAATAGATTTGCCCTTGCTGTTCTGCTTTGGGATTCTTCACTAAAAGTGAAATGGCGATAGGCGCACGGCTACCACTGCCAAAAATTTTGCCGCCTTCCTGACGTGATTTTTCGCCGGAAGTACGTTGATTACCGCGTAAATGGAAAATATACAAACTGCTAAATTCTTCAACTAGGCATTTACGCAAGCCATCTGCGGTATTGGCATCCACAAAGCCTGCATTGGTGACAAAGCCAATCACCCCTTGTGTTTCTATACGGTCACTTGCCCAGCGAATTGCACGGATATAGGAGTCATATAAGGCATTCTTATTGGTCGCCACCGAGCGATCAGCATAGGTCTGACGAATCTTGTCATCCAATGCCGGATATTTTACGTTCGCATTATTGTCATTTGCAGAATCTTGCCCTGCTGAGTAAGGTGGATTACCAACAATGACTTGAATAGACAATTCCATCTGACGCTTACGACGCGCACTGTTGTCTACAAGGACTTGATCAACCAAATCTTTCTTTTCGTACATTTGGAAAGTGTCGGTTAAACAAATACCCTCAAATGGCGTGTATTCATCAATAATTTCGCTGTGATATACCGCTTCAATGTTGATGGCTGCAATGTAGTAAGCCAACAATACAAGCTCGTTGGCATGAATCTCATTTTTGTATTTGTAGGTAAGTTGCTTCGGTGGAATTAAGCCACTTTGCAATAAGCGAGTGATAAATGTTCCTGTACCCGTGAATGGGTCGAGTACATGGACACCCTCATCCGCAATACTTTTGCCAAACTCTTGTTGAAGCACATCATTGACGCTGTGTAAGATAAAATCCACCACTTCAACAGGCGTATAGACGATACCTAAACGCTCGGTCATACGTGGGAAAGCGTTACGGAAGAACTTGTCGTAAAGCTCCACAATGATCTTTTGCTTACCTTCCGCGCTTTCAATGCCCGACGCTCGCATTTTCACGCTGTCATAGAAGCGTTGTAATGCTTCGGTTTCGCTATCGAGTTGGTGCTGATCTAAGACATCCAGTACCTTTTGCATTGCAACTGCCATCGGGTTATGTGCGGCAAAGCTGTACTCATCAAACAGCGCATCAAAGACTGGCTTGGTGATGAGATGCTGTGCCAGCATTTCAATGATTTCAGCATCCGATACGGCATTGTTCAAGTCGTCACGGATTTCATTGGCAAACGCTTCAAACACGGCACGTTCGGTTTCGCATTCAGGACGGCCTAAGATATCCGTAATGAGCTTGATATGCGTTTGTGCAATTTTGGAAATGTCATTTGCCCAGTCTTCCCAATGGTGGCGATTACCGACTTTTTGAACAACTTTAGCCACGATGGCGCGCTCAATCTCACCTGATTCAAAACTGAAAGACTGTTGAACATCTTCAACTTCATCTTTTTTCTTCTTGGTTGGTGTACCAATCGTTGTACCGCCTTTACCTGCACCTTTCTTTTTCGCTTTAGCCGCAACTTTGTCCGTGATGGCAATGACTTCCATCTTGGAACGGTCAATGCCCGTTAAGTCCATCTTGTTAATCATGGCATCAAAACGGTCATCGTGTGAGCGTAATGCGTTCAGCACTTGCCACACCACTTTATAGGTCATGTTGTCATCAAGGGCTTTATTCGCGTCCACATTCGGTGGAATCACGACAGGTAAAATCACATAGCCACGCTTCTTATTTGGCGCAAGGCGCATGACACGACCAACCGACTGCACCACATCAACTTGTGAGCTGCGCGGTGTCAGGAATAGCACAGCATCAAGCGCAGGAACATCGACACCCTCAGACAAGCAACGGACGTTACTTAACACTCGGCAAATTGGACGCTCTTGTCCATTTTCATCAAAAACTGGCTCAGGCGTTGCTTTGAGCCAATTCAGTTTTTCTTCTTTCTTATCTGCCCCCATGCCCCCATCGACATGCTGCGCTTCACAGATCAGGCGATGAGAGATTTCATTGCCTTCTTTTGCTTCTGCATCTTGGTAGGCTTCAACAACAGTTTGGAAGATATTTGCGATACGGGTGGAGCTAACTTGGTGTTTGCGCGCTTTCGCCGTTTGGTCAATCACTTGACAGAAAGCCAATGCGCGTTGCATTGGATTAATATCTTCTTCAACGTCCGCATGAATGCCCTGTTTAGACAATGCCTTCCAACAGCCAACAATGCGCGCCGCATCATCGACTAGAATTTCACTGTTCTCCGTGATGGTATTACCAATCTTTTTAATGATTGTGTCTGAATCAACCGTCAATACAATGACTTTATAATCGACCAACAGGCCACGCTTTACCGCTTCCGAGAAGTTGATTGTATAGAGCGTTTCACCGAATAGCTTTTCATTATCCATCGAATACAGTGTGTAATCGGTGGCATTATTCTTCACGTCATCAGAGAAAATACGCGGTGTTGCCGTCATGTAGAGGCGCTTCTTACCGAGGATAAAACCGCCGTCGTGAATTTTCACGAAATTCGAATCCAACTCACTATCATGCGTTGAACCAGTTGTACGGTGGGCTTCGTCACAGATGATGAGATCAAACTCATGCATTTGATGGTCATTCTGAGCATCACTGACCGTCTGAATAGAATGATAGGTCGAGAATACGACTGTCATGTGATCGTCGTCGTGGTGCTTTTTAACATTGTCCGCTAACTTTTGAGCGTCAGTTGTCGCAGGATACTGCAATTCGTGTTGAAGTGTCGTAACTGCATCAATCGCCGTCGCATTTTTCTTCTTACCAACTTCTGTGTCTGAACATACCGCATAGCTATGCAACGGTGTTTTAGACTCTTGCGTCCACTCAGTCAATGTTTGCGACAACAAGGACAAGCTAGGTACAAGGAACAATACGCGCTTGCCTTTTCCTGCGCATTCTTCAGCGATTTTAAGGCTTGTAAAGGTTTTGCCTGTACCGCAAGCCATGATGAGCTTACCGCGCTCTAACTTCTGGTCATACAAGCCTGCTTTCACGTTAACAAGTGCAGCTTTTTGATGGTCACGAAGCTCTTTTTTCGGCTTGAATACAACTTCTTTCTTTTCCGCAAATAGTGTCCAATCAATCGCGCTTTGTTCTAATGTTTCAAGATCAATCTTGGTAACAACTGGGTCTTGGTTCTCTAAAGTCGCTAAAGCATTGTCTGACCATGCGTGTGTCGTACTGACAATGATACGGCGTGCAAAGTAGGTTTTAGATGCCGCCGATAGGAAACTGTCGATTTCTTTTTTAGAAACTGTACGGTCTGCATCATACAGCTTGCATTGAATAGCGTGGAACTCGCCGTCTTTGGTTGTTGCGACAAGGTCAATGCCTGTATCTTTGCCCGACAATCCTTGTTCTTTTGCCCATTCGGTATAGGTCTGTACCGCCGCGAATAGGTCGGCATAGAATGGTTCATTTTCAAAATACTTGATGCAAAGTAACTCGAAATAAGTGCCTTTTTCTCGTTCTGTTTTCGCTGTTGTTCTATAGGTGTTGATTAAATCAAAGAAAGACGACATGACCCAAAGCTCAAAAATGTGCAGTTTGGGTCTTATCTTAGATAAAAACTAATGAAAATCCAAAGACTATTCATTGGAGTCATCTAAAAACCGCTTGATGATTGAGGTTGTTTTCACAAACCGTGCCGAAGCAAGCTCTACATATTGATCATAAAACCATTTTTTATTCTCGCTTAACCAACATCGTCCAGGTATAGAAGGCATGATTTGAATAAACTGTGGCCCATCTTCTATATAAATACTATATTCATCAATGAACTTGATGAAACCTCTACCTGTCGTAAAATCATTTTCAACCCAAACATGAGCATCTAACAATTGCTTTGCAGCCATACTTAACTGCTCTCCAGCTAATGAGAAATCCTGTATCCCCATCACTTGACCATATTCAGTGACTGATATTTCTGCCATTAACTTTAGACCTTCTTCGTTAGCGGCTTCGCTCTGTTGAATATACTTATCAATGTCAATCATACACAGCAGTTTGAATGCCAATTCCGTAATACCTACGTCAAACTTAATCGGGCATTTCTTGCTTTTCATTATTCATCACTCTCAAAAGACCGAAAACTTAGCAAAAGACATTCAAATCAGATATATTTTTTACAAAACAATAACTTACATAAAGTCAGCACTGACTTACTACTGTAGAAAATTTACTGCAACAACCGCACAACTAATATGCGCGTAGAAACGTTAAAATATATAGCTATAGAAGCTCACCATTTGCGTTCTAAGCGCGCCTAAACACCAAACCGACTCGTATTACCACCTTAATTAAAAAACGCCAGAATCGTGTTAAATTAACTTTAAACAAATATTAACTTAGGGTGCTAGGAGATGGACGAAACCGAGTATTTACTAGCAACTCAAGCCAATGCTGAACATTTGAAAAAATCAATCGAACAACTTAATAACAGCAAAACCCAACCGCATGATTTAATCGAAGAGACTGAGGAAACTGACGAAGAGTAATTTCATGATTTGCGGTTCTCAAAAACCTAAAGCATCTATCCTTTGTATAAGGATATTGCTAGGAACCGCCGATCGACAACTGCAACACATAGATTGTTTGTTTTTTCACCTAGGACATCACTCAAATTTTATTCGCTAAAATTATTGGTCACAGTAGTACAGCTCGGAGCTTGATGATCTTGGATTAGGGTGTGAGATTTTGCGAAGCGGTAGCGGAGGCAAAATCGAGCTTGGGTAACAATTAAATATTCGATCAGGGTTTGAGGATGAGGTTTGGCGTAGCGGCAGCGGAGGCAAACCGATTGGTGGAAATTTTCGTAGTTTTTGTAATTGTAGTGGTTAATATTAAGGTAATAGTAATACCTAATGTTATTAGAAGACTTTTATTCTTAAAACTCAGCCCAAACCCTTTGATTTAAAGGGCTTGAACCAAATCACTCACTCACTAAAAATCACCGATTTTTGCGCACTCGGAATTTATCAGCCAAAGCTTTGACCTCTAATCTCTTGCGCTCATTTAGTAATCCATAGCTTTCAATCTCGTCCGATAAAAGACGTTTATGTCTGCTTGAACTTTTAACAAGTGGTTGCTCTTGACCGAATGGCTG
This sequence comes from Acinetobacter sp. YH12102, assembly GCF_013419125.1. Classification (NCBI taxonomy): domain Bacteria; kingdom Pseudomonadati; phylum Pseudomonadota; class Gammaproteobacteria; order Moraxellales; family Moraxellaceae; genus Acinetobacter; species Acinetobacter sp. YH12102. The sequence continues at coordinate 28,142 of NZ_VPAS01000013.1, forward strand.
AACTAAATCACGATAGTTTTTACGGTAAGCTTCCGTCGCTCTATTGCTCAACTTAGTGAAAGTTAATTGTTTAAAACCATGAGTAATCATCAGAGGTAGATTATCCAAACCGCAATCAATCTTGGCTTTTTCAAAAAACGTTTTACGAAGAGTGACCTCAGCCCTTAAACGATGCTGACTCGATGGCAATGGTGTTCCATTCTTATCAGTTCGCTTAACATACATTCTAGTGCAAAACTCTTCTCCACGATGATCGCCCGTTGCTAAGTTATAGCCATCTTCTAACAGCATATATAACTCATGCGGTGATTCTGGAACTTCTCTTACCGTACCTCTAGTCTTATAAACACGCATTCGATTCACGACTGTTGGGTACTTTAACGACTTATGTAACGCAATTAGTAAGGCTGAATTTCGAGCATCATAGCAATCTAGCGATAATTCAATCGCTTCAATACCCATATCTTCGACTTTACACCCATACTGATTTGTTAGCAGAGTTGTAATGAGCTTTAATGACTTACGATTTTCTACATCATGCAGGCGAATGGTAAATGACGCTCCATCTTGAATTACCTCACTACTCTTAGCCACATAATGTCTAACCCCCGTATGACGTGTGAAGAAGGCTTTGATGTGACGACGAGCACCACCACTCCCGAAATGCTCCCAAACTTTCGGATCAACTGTAAATTTGAGATCCAACCAATCAATGACTGCATCAAACCTTGTCGCAAGGAAGGCTTCAGTATTGATGTCACCATAGATTTTAACTTCTTCTGCTTCAGCCCCCTGAACGGCAGGCGTTAGAGATTTTTGATACTCTTCCAAATTTGCCTTTACCTCATCAAACGATGAGGAAGTAGTCATTTCAAATCCCGTGGCTTTCGGCTTTACAGACTTTGATTCGTCTTTTTCCTTGACGGACTCAGCTAGGCTTTTTTCCAGTTCGAGTGCACCATCGCTTTTGAAAGTTGATTCACAACCGAAAGGATTAGCAATCCAAACAAAACCATTTTCATCATAGAATATTGTGCTGTACTGAAATGATCTTTTAGGTGAATTCGAGAACAAACTTTCATCGAAACCGTAATCAATTGTTGATTCGAGCAAATCATCCATCATCTGCTCTAATTGCTGTTCAACAAGCAATTCGTAGTTAATAGTATTCATCATGTTCTTGATCATCCATGTTGGATAATAAAAAGCCAGCCAAATATCAACTTGGCTTGGCTTTGAATTATCGAATTTGTATTTAAAAAGGGAGTGGTCGCCCCTTGCAATGTATGTCTACAGCTTCATGTCCAACTTGCAGTTGGATATATCGGCTTCCTACGGAGGAATATCCATCGCCCGACTTACATTTTTACCAACGAAGTATCCATACCTCGCCGATGAACCCTCTGTCGAAAGACAGTCAGGTGATTTGGCATTGCGCCACTGAGTGAGATGCTTCATTTCGCATTCCTTCAAGAATTTTAAGAACGCCTATCTCGTAGGCAAACCATTAATTTGCTTTGAAGTTTGTTCGTGAGTGCTTTGAAGTTGAATGTTTAGCTGTTTGATCGTTTACTGTTTAATCGTTTGGCTTCTGCAACTCCGTAGAGCTGTATAACCTTTTTGCTTTCACATTTATAACATTAGCTGTAATTTAGCTATAATGTTGTTTCTTTTGATTTTCATGCCATTTGATCAGGTCTTGATAATCAAAATATACGGCCGCCTGCCTCGATGGACCGCTTTTTAACGCTCTTGGGAAGTCTGGGTCATTTAACATCAATTTCCGCAATCCTTCTCTAGTCACATCAAGCATGCCACACACTTTATTCATCGAAAGGCGTAGAGGTTGAATAGTATCCATGCTAATTCATTCCTTAAATTACAGATGAAAATACTCGTATCTACATTATAGTTAGGGGTGACTTACTCTTTCTGAAAAAACACGTTCGAATGATTATTTTTAAATCATTCGAACTTTTTTGATCAACTTGCGTTCAACATTGCCATTTGAAACTTGATGAGCTTACCGTATTTAAAGCTTTGGATACCGTTACGTACATCGGACAATAATCGGTCTCTAAACTCCTGTGGTGAAACATACTTTGTCTTGTTTTCATCCAAGTAATCGCTCCACCATTGCATGAGAATTTTACGCTCTTCTAAATATTCAACGTGGTGCGTGTATGCCCATTCGACTTCGTTTTCACCCTTGTGACTCATTTGACGTTCAATCGCATCTCGATCAAACAACCCACTCAAAGCCAATGCCCCACGTGCCATACCTCTAAAGCCATGCAAACACACCTCTGTCTTGGTGTCGTATTTCATGCGAGTTAAAGTCTTATTTACAGTGTTTTCACTAATGAACTTGTTTAAATCATGATTTGCAGGAAATACATGCTGTCCCATACCGCTATATTGTCTCACCTCCATGAGGATGTCTTTTACCTGACGTGACAAAGGTACGACATGCTCTTTCCGCATCTTTGCACCACGATGCGAACTTGGGCACCCTTTAACGGGTGTGCGTACTGCGGGTATCGTCCAGATGCTTTTATCGAAGTCAAACTCGTTCCAACGTGCGAACATCATTTCACTTGATCGTGCAAAAGTATGGAGCGCAAACTCGGTGTATAACTTAGTTAAAGGAACGCCCGTGTCATTCTTCAGACGTGAAAAAAACTCAGGCAACCGATCTAAAGGTAACTTAGGATAATGTTTTTCCTCTTTCTTCTTCGTCAAACCGCCTTTCAAATGCACGGCGGGACTTTCAGGGATATAACCTTTACTAACCGCGTAAGCAAAAATGGCAGATAATCTGCGTTTGACCTTATCGTAAACCTCACCAAATCCTGTGGTCTCAATATGCTCAAGAACACGGCTAAGGTCACGTGGTTTGATCGAATCAATCAGCCTGTCACCAATAACAGGAAAGACATACATTTCAAAGTTTCTAAGCGATTTAGCAATTGTTGATTCTTGCGAACCTGATGACTGTGCATAAGCTTCATGCCACTCTCTAGTGATACTTTCAAAATCTGCTCTATCATTGAGCACTTCTTCTTCACGCTTCATCTCATCAATTGGGTCGAGACCATTTTCAATTTGGGATAAAAATTGAAGACGTTTGTTCCGAGCATCATCTATAGAAATCAGCACACCTTTAACACCTACTTTCGAATAATCCCCAATTGTGATTACGCCATCTGTAGGACGACCTTTAGCATTAAGGTATTTTCTTCTTCCATAAATAAACTGCCAAGTCTTCGTACCTGACGGTCTAACGATCAAATAAAGACCATTTCCATCAGCAAGTTTATTGTTTACAAGCTTACCCTGTGAATTAAGTTTAGGTTTTGCTGAAGTACACTTGGTATCAGTAAGTTTTTTAACGATTTTTGCCATGATAAAGATATAAAAATTAAAAGATGCCTTGTATCTTTAATCGTATCTTTAAAACTTTTGGATGTGTATAGGTATGAGTTGGCATATAGAAACAACAAAGCCCTGAATTATCAGGGCTTTCGAAGCTTATATGCTATTGGTTGGCATATAATTTTATATCTGTGGTCCCGAGGGTCGGACTCGAACCGACACGTCATCTCTGACAGCGGATTTTGAGTCCGCCGCGTCTACCAATTTCACCACCTCGGGAGTGGATGAAAGGTATAATACGCGATTTCTCGGCACTGTCAACGCAGAATATTTACATTTGTTTATTTTTAAAACAAATGGCATTTTTTCGTTTTAAAATCGAGCAATTCCCGCCATAAAAAAGAAAAAAGTTTATACTAGCCGCAGTTTTTTTAGCGTAAATCATCATGCAACTTTCTGATTTTAATTTTGATCTCCCCGATGAGCTGATTGCTCGCTATCCTCTGGAAACACGCAGTGCCTCTCGCCTGCTGCACCTCGACGCACACGGTCAATATCACGACCATCAATTTACCGACATTCTGGACTTGCTTGAAGACGGCGACTTACTGGTATTGAACGACACCAAAGTCATGAAAGCACGTCTAAAAGGCAAACGTGCCTCAGGCGGCGCGGTAGAAGTGCTGGTTGAACGCATGATGGATCAGTTCATTGCACATTGTCATATCAAGGCCAGCAACTCACCGAAAGCCGGTGCAGAACTGTTTATTGGCCCAGATGCAGTGAAAGTGACCGTGCAAGGTCGTCATGAAAACCTGTTTATTGTGGAATTTTCACAGCCGATTTTAGATGTCTTAGACAAATATGGCGCCCTACCTATTCCGCCCTATTTCAACCGTGAAGCAGAAGAAATTGATACCGAACGTTATCAAACTGTGTTTAATGATCCAACCAAGCTGGCCAGTGTCGCAGCACCTACGGCTTCTCTGCATTTCGATGAAGACTTATTGAAAAAGTTAGCAGCCAAAGGGATTCAGACCACCTTTGTCACACTACATGTTGGCGCAGGTACATTCTTACCAGTCCGCACTACCGATATTGAAAATCACATCATGCACAGCGAATGGTGCCAGGTGTCCGATGAGTCGATGGAACTCATCAAAACAACTAAAGCGCGTGGCAATAAAGTCATTGCCGTTGGTACAACGGCTACCCGTGCCACAGAAAGTGCGGCGCAGGCCAATGGCAGTGAGCTGAAAGGCTGGACCGGTGATACCCAGATTTTCATTTATCCGGGTTATCAGTTCAAAGTGGTCGATCGTCTGATTACCAATTTCCATTTACCGGAATCTACCCTGTTAATGCTGGTTTCTGCCCTATCTAATCGTGACAACATTCTGAATGCTTACAAGCATGCAGTAGACAGCCACTATCGCTTCTTCAGTTATGGCGATGCCATGCTGATTGATCAGGCACAATAGCGAGAATAGCTGCCCATGCCGATCGAGTCTGTACAACAGTCCATTCATATTCGCCGCAAGAAAAATGCAGTGGTGTTTCAGAATATTGCCCGGCTGTGGGATTTGGGCCGTCAAGCCAAGAGTCATCAAGACCTGCTGGACGGATTGCATCCCTGGAATGGCCCGATAACGCTAAAATTTGAAAATAATCTGCCATTGGCGCTGGCTGGTATTGGTTTGTTGCTCATCGTCAGCATTTTTATTGCACCGGAAAATATCTGGATTCAAAGTGGCGTTTTTCTGGGCGGCCTGCTGCTGTTCTGGGCCTATCTTTGCTATGAGCAGCAGCAACCACTAGATGAAGTTATTGGTTTTCTGGAAGATGTAGCACTGACCAAAAAATATCAGCTTGCCTTTCAGCAACAGCCACAGCATATTTCAATTCCTTTAAATCCCCTGCATTTTATTGGACATTTAAAACGTTTATTCCCCTTATTCAATCAAGGTTCTTTGAGTAATGAGATTACACGTTATGCCAGTACGATATGGGAAGATGAAAACGGCCAACAACATCAGGTGCTGCTGTTTCAATATCATTATATTGATGAAGTACAGGTTCGCAACAAGCAAGGGCAGCCGGTTAAATTAATGCAGGTTCACAAAGACCTGTGGGGCGTATTTGTCTTTGATATCCAGATTCAGGGACTGGCGGTCACGACTTATCGACGTAAATTTTATTATCCTTATAGCCATCCCTGGCATAGTAGCGATATTCGTACCAATCAACGCTTAAGCTTTTATGGCAGTGATCCGATGCAAACCGCCAAATTACTCAGTCCGGGTTTTGTACTGCGTCTGGCCGATTTTTTTGCACAGCGTCAGGGGGATTTACTATTTCATCCGGAAAATCGGATGCTCTGCTATCTGGGGCCTCATGATTTATTTCAGGTGTCGAGCAAGCATCGTCATATCAATGATATTTCGACATTGCGCGGCCATCTCAGAACGTTTAAATTAAGACAACTCGAACAGTTACAACATGATCTTGTGCAGTTTTTAAAATAACTGCTTTTTTTTAAATCAATATTTTCAGAATATAAATATGAATTGGGGAGATCTCGCATGGGATTTTTGGTTTTATGTTTGATCATTATTGCACTGATTGTGCTGATCATTATGATCCGCAACAGTATTGTCCGTCATCACAACGCGACGATTCGCGCCTGGTCGGATGTTGCCAGTTATGAACGGCAGAAACTGAAAATTCTGGATGGGCTGCAGCCGCTGGTCGAGCAATATTCTTCTTTTGAAAAAGGCACACTGGAAAAAGTCACCGAACTGCGTCAGAACATCATGAATTTAAATATCAACGATGCCGATATTTCTCAGTTACAGCGTATTGAAAGCCTGAACAAACAACTCATGCATAGCCTCAATGTAGTGGTTGAAAACTATCCCGAGCTAAAAGCCAATGACATTTATCTGAAAATGATGGCTGAAATTGAAGAACAGAATGAAAATGTCGGTGCGGCAATTACCATTTATAATCGCAATGTGGAACTGTTTAATAACCAGATCCAGATTTTCCCACACAATGTGATTAATAATATGCTGTTAGGAAAAAAAGCAGTTCGCCCCTTTCGCGATCAGAGCGCAACCCAGAGTTTTGACTATCGTCCAAATTTTCACTGAGCAACTATCTCATCTGATCGACTTTCTCATCCTGGCGTACTCAACTTATAATAAAATGCCCCAGGATGAAGCTACACCTTTATAAAACCAATAAAATAAAGAATAAAAATTATGCTGAATTATGTAGAGCGCTTAGAGCAGACGCTGGTGGAAGAATTTTATCCGCTTTATGACCATTATCAGGACGATGGAATCTATGCCTGTAGTCTGGTCTTTGACGAATTTTTACTGCTGGATGATCTGGCTATTTCGACTGAGTGCAGTATTTTTAAAGATCCGGAAGATCAGCGGCAATATCTGGCTGAACAAGATCGCTGGAATGTCCCAAAATGGCGTTATCGGGCACAAGCTGCGCCCGACTCTGGACTGATCCCGTTCAAAACTTTGCTGGCCGATTATTTTAAAACCCAGCATAGTTTTGGTCATCCGCTATTGGGACAGCAACAGCTCCACAAAACACATCTGGACTTATTACTGCACACGTTTAAACAGACCAAATATCGCCTCTCCGAAGCCTATGGTCTGGATCTGGGCAATATACTTTTTTTCCTGAGCCTGCCAAACCAGGCCGAATTTGAACGCCGATCTGCACTGGAACTCAACCCAGAAAGCGCCTTATTGCAAAACTTTCTAGCCTCCCGACATGCCCAGCCTTTTTCTGAAATCAGCAAGCGATTAAAACTCTCGCAAAATGACAAGGACATTCTGATTGATCTGGAACAAATGCTGGTGATGGAGCCTTATGATTATCTGCAAGTGGCGCAAGATGCCCATTTGCTGACCTTGGAATCCTACTTTATCGACAGCAATATCTATATCCAGAAACTGATCCAGCATATCGCTGCCATGGCCTCTGAGCCGGATGGCAGCTGTGCTCTTAGCCGGGAAGATATCCAGCAGCGCTTGCAACAGTTTTCTGCAAATTCGACTATTTCACCTGATCTTGCATTTATTCAACGATAAATAAAATTACAGAGCGAATGCTCTACAATGCTGGCGTTTAGCGTAAGAATCAAGGAAAATAGCGCCCTTTAGCTATGAACTAGCAGCGAACTGTTTTTTCGCCTGGATGTGGAACTCCTATGAAGTTTGAAAAATTAGGTCAGTCGGGTCGCGCCCGTCGTGGTCGTTTAACGCTTGAACATGGTGTGGTTGAAACCCCGATGTTTATGCCTGTCGGCACTTACGGTACGGTGAAAGGCCTGTTGCCGCGTGATATTAAAGAGATCAAGTCTCAAGTCATTTTGGGCAATACCTTCCATTTGTATTTACGTCCAGGACTCGATGTGATTCGTGAACATGGTGGCCTGCACGAATTTATGAAGTGGAATAATCCCATTTTGACCGATTCCGGTGGCTTCCAGGTGTTCAGTCTGGGCGCAATGCGTAAAATTAAAGAAGAAGGGGTCACCTTCCGCTCACCCATCGATGGTTCAAAAGTATTTTTATCGCCTGAAATTTCAATGGACATTCAGCACACGCTGAACTCTGACATTGTGATGATTTTTGATGAATGTACGCCCTACCCTGCGACGCATGAAGAAGCGCAAAAATCCTTGCAACTGTCTTTGCGCTGGGCGAAGCGCTGTAAAACCCAACATCACGAGGTTCTGAAAAACCGTAATGCACTGTTTGGGATTATTCAGGGTGGCATGTATGAAGACTTACGTGAAGAATCGTTAAAAGGCCTGCTTGATATTGACTTTGATGGTTACGCGATTGGCGGTCTGTCCGTTGGCGAGCCTAAAGAAGAAATGATCAAGGTACTGGATTATCTTCCAGAACAAATGCCGGCAGATAAACCGCGCTATTTGATGGGGGTCGGCAAGCCTGAAGATATTGTGGAAGCGGTGCGCCGTGGTGTCGATATGTTTGACTGCGTGATGCCAACCCGAAATGCACGTAATGGTCATTATTTTGTCACAGATGGTCTGGTACGGATCCGTAATGCAAAATATCGTCACGATCAAAGCCCGCTTGATCCACATTGCGATTGCTACACCTGTACCAACTTCACTCGTGCTTATTTATTCCACCTCGAAAAATGTGGGGAAATGCTTGGTTCGATGCTCGGTACCATTCATAACTTGCGTTATTACCTGCGCTTGACTGAATCCATGCGTGATGCCTTGGACAACGGTACATTTGATGCGTTTGTGCAGGACTTTTATGCCCGTCGTGGCCTGGAAGTACCCCCTTGCCCGCAAGATTAATCCATCAGCATTTGCGCTGAGGAAAAAGACAATGTAAATTGCAAGAATATGTCAATTTATTATCAAGTTGATCACCAGTTTTTTTATTTTAGGAAAATGTAATGAGCCTTTTTATTTCGACTGCTCACGCTGCAGGTGAAGCTGCACAACAACCCAGCATGATGGCGAACCTTTTGATGATTGCGGTTTTTATTGCAATCTTCTATTTTTTGATCTGGCGCCCTCAATCTAAACGTGCCAAAGAACATCGTGCTTTGGTTGAAAGCCTTGGTGTTGGCAGTGAAGTCGTTTTTGCAGGCGGATTAATGGGCAAAATCACCAAGATTGAAGGTGACTTCGCAGTGGTTGAATTGAACCGTGGCGTAGAAGTTAAAGTTCAGCGTGCGAGTGTGATTTCAGTCCTTCCTGAAGGCACTTTAAATAACCTTTAATCAAAAATAGTCGTGCCCTTGCACGGCTTTTTCATTTTAAGAAGAAAATAAATGCGTTACCCAGCATGGAAATATGTACTGATTCTAGTTGTACTAGTCATCAGTACCTTATATGCCCTGCCAAGTTTGTATCCAGATGAACCTGCTGTACAGATTTCGGGTGCCAAAGCCGGTACTCAAATTGATGCAAGCATCGTACAAAAAGCAGAGCAAATTTTAACAACTGAAAATATTGCCACCCATGACAATAGCTTTAGCAACAATGCTGCCTTATTACGTGTAGATTCAAGTGAATTGCAACTTAAAGCCAAAGAAGCTTTACGTCGCGGATTAGGTGATGATTACGTGGTTGCATTGAACCTTGCCCCGACCACGCCGGAATGGCTACAAAAAATTGGTGCCAAGCCAATGAAGCTGGGTCTGGATTTACGTGGCGGTGTTCACTTCTTACTCGAAGTGGACATGGACAAAGCGATTGCGCAGCGCATGGAAACCTCTGCGACAGACCTACGTCGTCAGTTGCGTGATAACAACCTGAAATTTAATAGCCTGAACTTAAGCAGCAACACCATTGTGGTGCAGTTTGCCAGCAATGATGATCGTGCTGCAGCGATGGACTTCTTGCGCCGTAATGGCAATGAGTTTACCCAGCAGGCTGTTGCGACTGATACCGGCTCGACTTTACGTTTGACTTATACTGATGTACGTAAGCAAGAAATCGAGTCTTATGCAGTTAACCAGAACCTGACCACGTTACGTAACCGTATTAACGAGTTGGGTGTGGCAGAAGCATTGGTGCAAACCCAAGGCAGCAACCGTATTGTGGTTGAATTGCCGGGTGTACAGGATACTGCAGAAGCAAAACGTGTCTTGGGTCGTACTGCGAACCTCGAGTTTCGTCTGGTTTCTGACCTGAATGATCAATATATTGATCCATATACCGGTCAGGCGACTGGCACATTGCCACCAGGTACAGAAGTATTCGCTTATGAATCCCTGGACAGTGGTCGTCAGCTGCTTTTGAACCGCAACCGGATCTTGACTGGTGAACGTGTTCAGAATGCATCTTCTGGCTTTAGTCAGGACACCGGCGGTGCTGAAGTCAACATTACGCTAGACAGCGCAGGCGGCAAACTGATGTCGGATGCGACCCGTAATGCGGTTGGCAAACGTATGGCGGTACTGTTCATCGAGAACAAACAGCGCATTAGCTATGTGGAAGACCCTGCGACCGGTACTCAAACTGAAGTTCGTACCCCATATACTGAATCTGTCGTGATTAATGCTGCAACTATTCAGGCGGTACTCGGCTCTCAGTTCCGTATTACTGGTCTGGATTCTCCGCAGGAAGCTGCTGAACTTGCCTTGATGCTACGTGCAGGTGCTTTGGCTGCACCAATGTACTTTGTCGAAGAACGTGTGATTGGTCCAAGTCTGGGTCAGGAAAACATCGACAAAGGGGTACTTTCAACGCAAATCGGCTTCATTCTGGTGGCGATCTGGATGGTGGTATTCTTCCGTCTGTTTGGTGTGATTGCCAACTTTGCTCTGGTCTTTAACCTGGCCATGCTTCTTACCGTCATGTCATGGATTGGGGCTTCTTTAACCCTTCCTGGTATTGCCGGTATCGTGATTACCATCGGTATGGCGGTCGATGCCAACGTACTGATCTGTGAACGAATACGGGAAGAGATGAAATGGGGTGCCTCGCCGAAACAGGCGATCGTGGCGGGTTATGATCGAGCCTATAACACCATTTTTGACTCGAACCTCACCACCTTCCTGGTTGCATTCATTCTGTTCGCGATTGGTACAGGTCCGATCAAAGGCTTTGCCGTGACCCTGATGATTGGTATCGTCTGCTCGATGTTTACTGCCATTACAGTAACCCGTGCCGTGGTACAGATCATTTATGGCAAAAAACGTAACTTGAAAAAGTTGAGCATTTAAGGAGATCGATGATGACTGAAAATACTCAACTGAATCAGAAACAGTATGGTCGCCCTGAAGACGAACGCGTCATTCCGTTTATGAAGATTGCTTTGCCTGCGGCATTGTTGTCTATCTTCTTAACGGTTGCGAGTCTGTTCTTTATTGCCACTAAAGGTCTGAACCTGGGTCTGGACTTTACCGGTGGTGTAGCAGCCGAGCTGAACTATACCAATCCGGTCAAACCGGAGGATGTTTCCAAGGCACTGAGCCAGGCTGGCTTCAACGATGCCGTGGTGCAGACTTTAGGTTCAGAACGCGACCTGATGGTACGTATGCCCGTTCAGGAAGACATTGAAGCTGAAGACCTGACTAAAGCGGTCACAGCAGCGGTTCAGCTGCCAAATAATGCGGCAGAGGTACCGAAGCTTGATGTAGTCGGCGGACAGGTGGGTAATGAGCTGTATGTCCGCTCTGGTGGCGCGGTGGCACTGGCACTCTTGCTGATGCTGGTCTATGTCACCATCCGCTTTGAGCTCAAACTGGCGATCGGTGCAGTACTGTCGCTATTCCATGACATCGTGGTGACCCTCGGGATTTTTGCCATGACGCAGTGGCCATTTGACCTGACGGTACTTGCGGCACTCCTTGCGATCATTGGTTTCTCACTGAACGATAATATCGTGGTCTCTGACCGTATCCGTGAGAACTTCCGTAAGATTCGGGGTGCAGAACCGCTTGAAGTGATTAACATTGCCCTGACCGAAACCTTACGCCGTACCATTCATACCTCTATGACGCTATTGCTGGTTGTTGTTGCAATGATGCTCATGGGTGGTGATGGCCTGAAATGGTTCTCGATTGCGATGTTTGTCGGCGTTTTTGTCGGTACCTACTCTTCAATCTATATCGGGACTGGATTTGCACTTTGGCGTGGTTTAAACCGTCAGGACTTTATCGTGCAAGTCAAGCCAGAATTTGAAGACGAAAACCAGATTCCCTAATCTGAGATCTCATTTTCATCGTTCAGCCCGTCCTAGGATGGGCTGAATTATTTCTGCTGTTTGAATGTTGAAGTAGCCGGCAGAATCGCAATCACTGGATGGATTTTTTCAATATCTGTTTTTTGGAAAATGACTTTCCGATTTTCATCCAGACTTCGAAATTCATAAACATCCTGAGCTTCGCCCAACTCTTCTAAAATGAGCTGCAAGCCGTTGACCAGATACACACAGCACATCCCAAAAACTGGCAACTCTTTATCACAAACCAGCCACCAGTCCGGTTTCAGAATGGGAAAATAATAGTGCTCTGCCACCTGAATCGCATAATGCTGTGCTTGCAGATGAAAAATATCTTGATTGAACGAAACCATAGAATCTATGGGATTGAGTTTAAAGGCCTGCTGCTGTACCACCTGCATCTGAAATAAAGCGACCTGTTCTATAGCTGTAGCAAGTTCAATCTTCGGTTCGACCGTCTGATCCAGAATTAAATGAGCTAAGCCAAGTTGCTGTTCCAGTTCCCTTGCCACCTTCTCTCCGATCTGGCGTTTGCTATTCAGTAACTGCGCGATATAAGCAGCAGACAAGCCAAAATGCTCACAGATCTCTTTGCCGGTTTTAAATTGCTGGGTGTCAATCAGCTGATCAATCACTTTTGTCAGATGATGTCGTCTTCGTTCAAATATTTCTGGCGCACTCATATCGGTCTGTTGATCTGTTTTTATCCATTTTGTTCAAATACCTTACAATAAAAAAGCCCACAATTGAATTGCAGGCTTTCTTCAGCTTAGAAATAAAGAATTAAGTGCCCTGTACCAGACGGCGGGCGCTGATAATGCCCGGCTGCTGTTCAAGACGCGCCAGCAGTTTGGAAAGTTGCGCCAGACCTTTAACTTCAATCAATAGCTTCATATTGGCAATACCGTCCGCTTCCGAAATAGTATTGACCTGACGGATATTGATCTGGTCGGAAAAAATCACTTGTGTCAGATCTTTGAGCAGACCACGTCGATCATAGGCTTCCACCACAATCTGTACGCTCTGGCCACGTGTTGGCTGCATTTCCCAGTCGGCTTCTACCGCACGTTCAGGCTCTTGGGTGATCATGCGCACATAGTCCGGACAAGCCACCTTATGAATGCTTACCCCACGATTCAGGGTGATATAGCCAGCGATCGACTCACCATGCACCGGTTGGCAACATTGCGCGACATGCAGCTCTACGTTATCCAGCCCGTCAATCAGAATACCGTGCGCTGACAGCGTATGACTGGCACGCGGATTCAGCGCTGGCTTCAGCACCAGCTCAGGTTCATCCTGATCCAGATGCATATGACGATTCACCTGATTAATCAAGGCATGCAGGCTGATATCACCATTGACCAGATTCACCAGAATGTCATCACCGGTTTTGACATTAAAATGATTGCAATAATCACTCAAATCGATTGATTTTGGATGAATCGCCAGACGTGACAATTCTTTATTCAGCACTTCACGGCCGACTTCCAGGTTTTTACTGCGGTCCTGTTGACGGAACCAGTGGCGCAACTTGTCGCGCGCACGTGCAGTCTTGATATAACCCAGAGAGTTAACCAGCCAGTCCCGATTCGGCTCACGGTCTTTTTTGGTCAGAATCTCGACCTGTTCCCCGGTTTTCAGGGTATAAGTCAGTGGCACATAGCGCTGATTGACACGCGCGGCATAGCATTTGTTACCAACTTCGGTATGCACATGATAAGCAAAGTCGAGCACAGTTGAATCACGCGGCAACTCTTTGATATCACCATCACGACTAAACACATAAATTTTTTCGAAGCCTTCGAAGTCTTGAATATGTTCGAAGTTTTCGATTTCATCTTCTGCTTCTTTATGTGCACTGGACTCATTGCGTTCCTGATAATGCTCGAGAACTGCGCGTAAAGAATGCAAACGATGATTAAAAGAATGATCGGTGGTTTTCGAGCCTTCTTTATAATTAAAGTGCGAACACACCCCCAGCTCTGCTTCTTCATGCATGCTGTAAGTACGAATCTGCACTTCAAGTGATTTGTTCTCGGCAATTACAGCCGTATGCAGGGAACGATAGCCATTGGCTTTTGGATTGGTAATATAGTCATCAAACTGATGCGGAATATGTCGCCAGATCTGATGTACAATCCCTAAACTGTGGTAACACTCCGGTACGCTCTTGACCAATACCCTTAAGGCACGAATATCATAGAGCTGGTCAAAACTCAGGCTCTTGCTTTTCATTTTTCGATAAATCGAATAAATGTGTTTTACGCGTCCGTTAATTTCAGCTTCGATGCCATATTCAGACAATTCATTGCGTAATTTATCAATCACGAATTGAATATATTGCTCTCGCTCTAAACGTTTTTCATTCAGTAAAGAAGCAATTTCTTTATAACGTTCTGGCGCAAGATAACGGAAGGCCAAGTCTTCCAGTTCCCACTTTAACTGGGCGATGCCTAAACGGTGCGCCAGTGGTGAGTAGATCGTCAGAATTTCTCGGGCAACCCGCTCCTGACGTTCACGCGAGGAATTGGTCAGCTCACGCAAGGCATAGGTACGCTCTGCCAACTTCACCAGAACCACACGCACATCTTCAGTCACTGAAATCAGCATTTTATAAATGCCGGACAGATGTTCACGCTGATTATTATCGAAATGGTCTTCCAGACGTTTATTTTTTTCGATCAGTTCAGACAGTTTACCCATGGCCAGCGTGCCCTTGACCAGGCTATGCACTTGCTCGCCAAACTTCTCTAACACTTCAGTCAGTGGCATGACGCCTTCACGCACCGAACGATAGAGCATGGCCGCGGACAGGGTATCTTCATCGACATGCAGATGTGCCAAAATATCCGCCATCTCAATACCGGTATAAAAGGTATTGGAACGATGCTGAACCGTACTTTGCAGCTCTCTTTCTAATGTTAAGTGGGCGACTTCTTCGAGCTGCTGTAAAGGTGCCCCATCTAATATGCCACGAACCCGATCCAACCACTCAGTCAGATCGTGGTGTGCTTGTTCGGCATGTTCTACAGTCGTCTCCTGTGACAACTCATTGAGTCGTCCAGGGAGTTGCTCACGTACTGTGACCATACCCTTCTCCTACTTGTAAATACATCATTTCTTCAATCGTTCATTTAATTTTCTTTTTCGAACAATGCAATCGATTCAACATGCCCAGTATGCGTGAACATATCCATCACTCCGGCTTGAGTGAGGCGATAACCCTGTTGTACCAAGAGCCCTGCATCTCTTGCGAGTGTCGCAGGATTACATGACACATAAACGATTCTTTTTGCGCCAAACTGAGGAAGATAATGCATGACTTCTTCTGCGCCAGCACGTGGCGGGTCAATCAATAATGCATCAAAACCTTGATTTGCCCAAGTCTGGTGCGAGAAATCTTTGGTTAAATCTTGTGAATAAAAAGCAACTTGGGCAATACCATTATTTTTGGCATTTTCCGCACCGCGTTGCACCATTTCTTCACTCCCTTCCACCGCAATCACCTGACCGGATGTGCCTACACAGCGTGCCAGTGCTAGAGAAAAGTTTCCTAATCCACAAAATAGATCCAGAACCCGCTCACCCTGTTGCAACTGTAGCAAATTACATGCCAGCGCTACCATTTGCGGATTGATAGTCGAATTCACCTGAGTGAAGTCCACAGGATTAAAACCGAATTTCACATCAAAGTCATCAAGACTATAGTGCAAGCGCGCCGCGGCATCTGGAGCATCAATTCGCGAGAGTGTATCTTTGCCGGCAGGCTGCACATACAGTTGCCAGCCTTTCTGTAACGTAAATTCGCGCAATTGGTTGACATCAGCCACTGATAATTTTGCAGTTTCACGCACCAGTAAGGCAATATCCTGATCCCCCATGGCCAATTCTATATGACCAATGTCAGCCTTGCCATTGAGACTTTGCAGCAATTGTTTAAGGCTTGTAAGCGATCCAAATTCACGATCCAGAATCATGCAGCGATCAATCGAGGTTAATTTATTGCTTTGATTCTCACGAAAACCCACCACCAATGTGTCTTTAGCCGGCAGATAACGCACTCCGATCCGGGCTTTACGGCGATAATCTTCACGCTCGGAACGTAGCGGTGCAAGCCACTGCACAGGCTGGATGCCAGCAAAATGCTGTAAATGCGATTTCAGCACATTCTGTTTTAGTTCAATCTGTGCATCGGCTGCGATATGCTGCATATTACAGCCGCCACAGACCCCAAAATGTGCACAGATCGGCTTGACGCGAATTTCGGAAGCTTCGCTGAGTAATTCAAGACTGTCAGCTTCTTCCAGTTTTTTAACTTCACGGGTAATGCGAGCACGCACGGTTTCACCGGGCAAGGCATAACGGATAAAGACTTTCTTGCCGTGTTTATGCGGTGGATGATCCGGGTGTGAACCATAATGAGCGATGCCACGTCCCTCATGCGAAAGTGACTCAACCTGAAAAATGTACTCGGGTTGCTGGGTAGGACGTGTGTGTGCTCGATGCTTCATGAAAACCTAGGATGTGGGAGTTGGAAAATCAAAACGGGTAAAGTCAGTTCTTTGTGACGTTTCACGCCAAACCGATAAAAAGTCCGCATGCTGCGGTTGGGTATGCAAATATTGAATCGTACTGTGCAGCAAATGCTGATAATCCGGCAATAACAGCTGTCCTTTTAACAACAGCCAGCGGATATAGACCAGCCAGGTATTCAGCACATCGCCTTCACAATAAGAGGTCAGTTCGGTCCATTGCTGATTGCGGACATATTCAGGAACCCGATAGGCCCCGTCACCGCGTTTACCCGGATAACCCAGCAAATGTGCAACATCGTCCAGCTTCTGGAAATGACGCGCATGGAACATGGCCATCACATCCATTAAGTCGACATGACGATGATGGTAACGATTCTGGTAGTTATTATAACGCTTTTGCGTGTCAATTTCGCCCTGATCGAATAGACTCGGTGCAGAGAGTCCATGATACATGGCACGGTATAAAATCACCGGTAAATCAAACTGTGAACCATTCCAGCTGACCAGCGTCGGATGACGCTTATCAAAAATCGATAAGAATTTTCTTAAAATTTCCGCTTCAGAATGCTGTTCCCGGCTAAAAGAAAACAGCTTCATGCCCTGCTCATCGATCCATAAACCGGAAATACAGACAATTTCATGCAAGGGCGGACGCTGAAAATCAGAGCCTGAATCCTGACGGCGCAGTTTGGTCAGGGCCTGATCCAGATCTGCTTCAGGCAGGTCCAGACCAAATAAATGCGCGCCTGATTTGAGATCGGTTTGGGTTTCAATATCGAAAGTTAAAACAGGCAGGCGCATAACACAGTGCTCAAATAATTATTCAGAATCTTGCACAGAGAATAACCCTGTAGACAAGTAACGGTCACCACGGTCACAAATAATACACACAATGACAGCATCCGGATGTTCTTCCGCCAATTTGATGGAAGCCCACACCGCACCACCAGACGAAGTACCAGCACTGATGCCTTCTTTCTGCGCCAGCTTGCGCATGGTTTTTTCAGCTTCAATTTGTGGAATATCAATAATACGATCCACGCGACTGCGGTCAAAAATGGTCGGCAGATATTCTTCCGGCCAGCGACGGATTCCGGCAATGCTTGAACCATCAGATGGCTGTAAACCCACGATCTGAATCTCCGGATTCATTTCCTTCAGATATTTCGAGACACCCATAATAGTGCCGGTTGTACCCATAGAACTGACAAAGTGGGTAATCTTGCCACCGGTTTGCTGCCAGATTTCAGGACCTGTAGTCAGATAATGTGCTTCGACATTATCCGGATTACCAAACTGGTTCAGTACCAGACCCACGCCATCATTTTGCATTTGAGCGGCCAGATCACGTGCACCTTCCATGCCTTGTTCTTTGGTGACTTCAATCAGCTCGGCACCATAAGCACGCATCGCATCCTTACGTTCCTGACTCATATTGTTCGGCATGATCAGCTTCATTTTATAGCCACGCATCGCTGCGACCATCGCCAATGCAATCCCCGTATTTCCGCTCGTTGCTTCAATCAGGGTATCACCCGGCTTGATCTGTCCACGCTTCTCGGCCTGCATGATCATATTATAGGCCGGACGGTCTTTGACCGATCCTGCCGGATTATTGCCTTCGAGTTTCGCGAGTACTGTAGCTTGAGTGTGACTTGCCAGACGCTGTAAACGCACCAGTGGCGTTTTGCCGACATAGTGGTCTAACAAAAATTCATCTGCTTGAAAATCGGGGGTGGTATTACTCATTGTGTGCACCTATATCGAGGTGCGGCTATTGTATGAAAAAATGCTTTTCCCTGCATCCATTTAGCACTGCTTTTTCAGGAAACTCTCTAAAACGGACTCAGTATCCCGCTATAAACTTCATTTTCCTGTGATTTAGCAAGATCAAGCAGCTCAGCTGTGAATATAAAAGCGTTATTTTCAGCCCCGGACTTTCAGACGACTGAAGTCTTCATCGCCCGCTTTTCACTGTATTTCAACAATCATTTAACTGAAATCTCTTGTATTTTTAAAGGTTGATCTGAACCCTTATAAAAATAATGCTTAAATTTTAACTGTCGATTTAAAGCATGCTAATATGCCAGACATAAAGAAAATACTGCTTAAATCATGTCAACGATCAATAAAAAGCTGTTTAAACGCCTACACTTAAATCACGCCTATGGACAGTTGATTGCGCTGATTTTTGTGCCGATTACTATTTTGGCCTGTGTTGGCGCGATGCTGGTGTTGACTGAAACCTCGAATGCCGCACGTGCCCAGCAAAAGCAGATGGCGATTGCCATTATGACGCGTTTTCAAGGCACGTCTGAGTATGCACTGGATATTTTAAGCCTGTATCCATGGCAATATGATCAGGCCCACAATGCCATGCAGAATATGCTCAATGAAAAGCATCTGGTTCGGGCAGCCATTCTGGATGACAGTGGCAAGAATCGTTTAGGTATCGGCTTTCAGGAACAGGCCGCTTGGCCCGATTTTGATAAAAGCGGTAACTTTATTGGCCCGATTCTGTATAAAGACAATCATATTTATGCCATTAAAGTGAATGAAAACAGTTTCTCTAAAGGCTGGCTGGCAATTGAACTGGATAATCAGCCGCTGGCCATTGCCCGCTACCGGGTATTGATCGTATTGATTGCAACGGGTCTATTAACCTTATTATTGTTATTACTCTGTCTGAACTTTTACTCACGGCGCTGGATTGCACCGATGTATGAAATTCGCATGCAGTTGCAACGCCTGAATGCCGATACCCTCGGCCAGCATATGGTGATTAACAGCACCGGAGAGCTGCGTTTACTACAACGGGATATTGCCAATGTGGTAAAACGTCTGCATTTTAGTTTTCTGGAACTGCGCGAACATACTGAACAGACTGAAGATGATTTACGTCGTACTTTAGATACGCTCGAAGTACAGAATATTACTTACCGTCAGGCACGTGACCAGGCGATTTCAGCCAACCAGGCCAAGTCGGTGTTTCTGGCCAATATTTCCCATGAACTGCGTACCCCGCTCAACAGTATTGATGGCTTTATTCATCTGCTCTTGCGTCAGGGCAATCTCAGCAATGAGCAAAGTCTATATTTGCAGACTATTCGTAAATCTTCCGCACATTTACTGGCGCTGATTAATGATGTGCTGGATTTTTCCAAAATTGATGCCGGCAAACTGGAACTGGAAACCGCAGCTTTCGATCTGGAAGAAGCCATTTTTGATGTGATGGACATGCTCTCACCCCTGGCGGCACAAAAACATATTGATATGGCCTTCTACTACGCAGACAGCGTACCGAAACATGTGATTGGCGATGCGCTACGCTTTAAGCAGATTCTGACCAACCTGATTTCCAATGCGATCAAATTCACGCCGGATGGCGAAATCATCGTGCGGGCACGTATGGAACATGAGGGGATCGATCGATGTGTCTTGCATTTTAGTGTACAGGACAGCGGCATTGGCCTGAGTGGTACCGATCGTAAAAAATTATTCGAGTCTTTCTCACAGGGCGATACTTCGGTCACCCGTCAGTTTGGCGGTACAGGGCTGGGGCTGGCCATTTCCAAACAGCTGGTCAGCCTGATGCATGGCCAGATTGGTTTTGAAGATAATCAGGAACGTGCCCCAACCGAAAAAGGCTCAACTTTCTGGTTTACTGCACAATTCCTGGTCGATGAAGATACTGTAATTGAACATCCAGATTTCAATGAATTGACAGTGGTGTCTTATCTGGCCCATCCGGCAACCGCGAACGTCTTGCGTCATTATCTGGAAAATTATCAGGTCAAGCATATTGAATGCGCATCGATTCTGGATCTGTTTAGCCGCCTGAATCATCTACAGAATTCTGAAAACACCTGGCTCATCGTCGATCATAGTGGCGACAGCGAAGTCCTGTTACGCGAGATCCGCTCGCGTTATCAGGGTCATTTGGCCGTATATGGTTATCAGATGCAACTCGATCCAAGCATGCTGAACGACCATCGTGCCCGTGCTCTGCATCAGCCACTCAGCCGTAGTGCCTTGATTCAGCTGCTGGGCAATCAACCGGTCTTCGATCAGGAACAGCATGAAGACTTTAATGGTCAGGGCCTGCATATTCTGGCCGTCGATGATCATTTACCCAACCTGATTGTTTTGGAAGCATTACTCGCTGAACTGAATGTCACCACCAGCAAAGCCCTGAGCGGACAGGAAGCGATTGATATCATCCAGCGCCGTTATGAGCAGAAACAGCCAGCTTTTGATCTGGTCTTTATGGATATTCAGATGCCGGTGATGTCGGGAATTGATACCACACGTGCGATTCGCTCACTGGAATCGACCTTTGAAAACCATAACCGACTGCCGATTATTGCCCTGACTGCACATGCGCTGTCAGATGAAAAACATAAGCTGCTGCAAAATGGCATGGATGATTATGTCACCAAGCCGATCCAGATCGAGCAGATTGTGCAGATTCTGACCCACTGGACCACCGAACATTTTAAACGGCTTCCAGTGCTGGAACGCGCCCATGTGATTGATGCACTGGATCCGAATATTCTGGACTGGCAGCAAAGCCTGCAACTGGCAGCCAATAAGGAAGATCTGGCAGTAGACCTGTTGCGCATGCTGGTCGACAGTTTTGCCGATGAACTCACTGAAATGCAGCAGTTAATTGAACTGGAAGATTTCCCGCAACTGGAACATGTCTTGCATCGTTTATATGGTGCAACCCGCTATGTCGGCGCACCGACTTTGCAGAAAGTCACGGGCGGATTTGAACAGTTCGTTTCAACCCTGCGTAAAGAACGTCGCAAGGCCGACGAAAACTTTGTTCAAGACGTGCTGAAACATTTTGATGAACTTAAAGCCGTGGTCGAACAAGTTGAACAGGCCGCCCAGCAAATTCTGAAACAACATTTGAATTAAAACTTGAAGCTGCTCAGTCCGTGACTTAGAAAGTATGACTGAGCTGTCATGTAAGCTCACGGGCCGCATGTTATGCTCGGCTCAGGAAAATAAGGAAGAATGCCATGTCACTCGTGCGCTTGGAAAAAAATAACGGCATTGCCACAGTTACACTGAATCGCCCGGATAAACGCAATGCCATGAGCTTTGCCCTGCTGCGTGAACTGGTTGCGACTGCGCAGAAAATCAAAAAAGATAAAAGTATCCGTTGCGTCATTTTAACCGGTGAAGCGCAGGTGTTTAGTGCCGGCATTGATCTGGCCGATTTAAATAATCCTAAAAATCGTGCCTATGCGGCCTGGGAGTTAATCCGTCCGGGTCAGAGCCTGTTCCAGAAAGCCTTTCTGGTCTGGCAGGAATTACCGGTGCCGGTGATCGCTGCGATGCAGGGCTTCTGTTTTGGCGCTGGTATGCAGCTTGCTCTGGCCGCAGATATCCGTATTGCACATCCTGATACCAAAATGTCGATTATGGAAACCCGTTGGGGACTGGTACCAGATATGGGGCTCAGCCGTTCGCTGAAAGGCCTGATTGGGATTGATCTGGCCAAAGAACTGACCTTGACTGCCCGGATTTTTGACAGTGCCTATGCCAAAGAGATTGGTCTGGTTACCCATGTGGATCAAGAGCCGTTGGCACGCGCACAAGCATTGGCTGAGGAAATGCTGCAACGCTCTCCGGATGCCCTGATGGCCTCTAAGTTTGTACTGGATGCCATGCAGCATCATCCCAACAAATCATTACGTATGGAAAAAATCTGGCAGCTGAAATTATTGCTAGGTAAAAACAGCCAGCTGGCTCGCAAAAAGGACAAGAATCCGGAAGTCCAGTTCGTGCCACGCCAATATAACTAAATCGAGTTAGAGTCCAAGCAAGGAATAAGAAAAAGCATGCAGTTAAATCGCGATACTAAGATTGCCTTTTTGGGTATGGGCCTGATGGGAAGCCGGATGGCGACCCGTCTACTACAGGCAGGTTTTCAGGTCGCGGTATGGAACCGCACCCCGGCAGCTTGCCATCCCTTAATCGACTTGGGTGCAACTGCGCTGTCTTTGAATCAGATTGCGGATTATCCAGTGATTTTGACTTGCTTGGCAGATGATCAGGCGGTGCAATCGGTCTTTGAGCAGATCGCACCGTATTTGGTTGCCGATCAAATCATTGTGGATTTTTCCAGCCTTTCGGTGCAGCAAACTCACGCGCTTGCAGCACAAGCACAGACCAGACAGGTGAGCTGGATTGATTCCCCAGTTTCAGGCGGTACCGCAGGTGCTGAACAAGGCAGTCTGGTGATTTTTGCCGGTGGTAATGCCGCAATCATTGAATATCTTGACCCAATCTATGCAGCACTTTCACAGCGCGTCACCCGTATGGGCGACACCGGTACTGGTCAGGCGACCAAAATTTGTAATCAGCTCATTGTCGCAGCCAATAGCACCCTGATCGCGGAAGCAGTGGCATTGGCGGGCCTTGCAGGTGTAGATACACGCCTACTGGCACCTGCCTTGGCGGGTGGCTTTGCCGATTCCAAACCTTTCCAGATTCTGGCGCCACGTATGGCCACACAAACTTTCGAACCGGTGCAATGGAAAGTGCAGACCTTATCTAAAGATCTGAACAATGCCGTGCAACTGGCCCAAAGCTTTGACCTGGATGTTCCGGTCGCGACTCAAGCTTTAACGCAGTTACATACTCATCAAGCTCAAGGCTTTGCCGAAGCAGATCTAGCTACTGTAATCCAGCAGCTGAAACACTCATAACGCTTGATTTATGCAGCCCTGAATATTGAAGAGACATACATGATTAAACTTGCCGTCAATCTGTCGATGATTTTTACCGAAGTACCGCTTATCGAACGCTTCGCGCTGGCTCGTGCACAGGGCTTTAATCATGTGGAAATCCAGTTTCCTTATGAGCTCACGATTGGCCAGATTCAAAACCAGCTCAGCACGCATCAGCTGAACTTGTGCCTGATTAATGTACCCGCAGGCGATTTAATGCAGGGCGGTCATGGTCTGGCTGGCATTCCAGGACAGGAAATCGAGTTTCGTCATGCTGTTGAGCAGGCCATCCAGTATGCCACGGCCTTAAATGTACCTCGGGTCAATATTCTGGCAGGCAAACAGCCTCTGGATTGTGACCTGTTGCCCTGCCTGAATACGCTGGCAAGTAATCTGAAAATGGCCTGTTCAATGCTGCTCGAGCATCAAATTGAACCGGTCTTTGAAATGGTCAATGGCACCGATATGCCACGTTTTTTGATTCAAAATGTTGCACAAGCTCAGGAAATGCTGGAAGCAGTCAATCATCCAGCCTTAAAAATGCAGTATGACTGCTATCACATGGCGATGATGGGCGAAGATGTACTGGAAAGTTTAAAAGAAAATATTCACCTGATTGGTCATATCCAGTTTGCGGATTGTCCGGGACGACATCAACCCAATACGGCGTCCATTCAATATCATGATATATTTCAGTGGTTAAAACATAGTCAATATCAAGCTTATGTCGCTGCCGAATATAAGCCGATGCAGCATTCCAATGACTCCTTTGTCTGGAAAGCTGAGTTCTTTCCGGAGCATGACTGAGTGGACTGCGGCTTCATTTGAAATTCAGCACTAAAACCGCTATATTAGACCATGCATAATTGTTAGGAAATTACACACCCCATGAATTTAGAACCATCGCCCAGCGCTTCTAATTCTCACGATCTTACTATGAATTCAAATTCTCAAGCTGTACAGGACTGCTTAAAAGTCGTACATGCTGCACTTGAAGATGTAAAAGCAAAAGAAATTGTTGAGCTTGATGTCAGCGGTATCAGTAATGTGGCTGATGCTATGGTCATTGCAAGCGGCACATCGACACGTCATATCAAATCACTGGCCAATAACGTTGCTGAAGAAGCACGTAAAGCTGGCTTCCGTCCGCTTGGTATTGAAGGCGAACGTGATGCTGAATGGATCCTCATCGACCTCGGTTATGTAGTGGTTCATTGTATGCTTCCAACAGCGCGTAAATTCTATGACCTAGAAAGCTTATGGCGCAATCCTGCAGATACAAACTCTGTAGCGTAAAATCGAATATTCAAAAAAGCGACCTGTGTAGGTCGCTTTTTTATTGCCTGTTCATCGGACTTTATAAGCGTTAATACAACTCAAGCTACAGCTATTTTTCTTTAATTTTCATCTTGTCTTATGCACCGATTTGATGGGTATTTTAGGATAAATTCATCATAAACATAGACGTTCGATGACCGCTCAATCATCTTTTTTCCAAAATATAAAATAAAAAATCCCCCTTTATTAAAGGGGGACTTAGGGGGATTTAAATGATTAGTGACCCGTACCATTAATCGCTTTGGTCATATCTTCCACCACTTTCTTGGCATCACCGAAGATCATCATGGTCTTGTCGTTATAGAACAAGTCATTGTCCAGACCTGCATAACCGGTCGCCATTGAACGTTTGATTACCATAATAGTACGTGCTTTATGCGCTTCCAGAATCGGCATGCCATAAATCGGCGATGTTGGATCATCTTTGGCTGCTGGGTTGACAACGTCGTTTGCACCAATCACCAGCACCACATCCGTTGCCGGGAAGTCAGAGTTGATCTCATCCATCTCTAAAATATCTTCATACGGCACATCAGCTTCAGCCAGCAATACGTTCATATGACCTGGCATACGACCTGCCACCGGATGAATTGCAAAACGTACGGTTACGCCCTGCTCTTTTAAGATGTTCGCAAGTTCTTTGACCGCATTCTGTGCACGACCTTGCGCCATTCCATAACCCGGTACAATCACCACGCTGTCCGCATTTGACATGAGGAAGCCCGCATCATCTGCTGAACCAGAACGGTGGTTACGTTGTACCTGCTCACCCGCACCTGCTGTCGGCGCAGCTGTACCGCCCATTGCGCCACCAAACAGAACGTTGATGATTGAACGGTTCATGGCTTTACACATGATATAAGACAGAATCGCACCTGAAGAACCGACCAGTGAACCTGCCACAATCAGCATGTTGTTTTCAAGCGTGAAACCAATCCCGGCTGCAGCCCAACCAGAGAATGAGTTGAGTAGCGAGACCACCACCGGCATATCACCACCGCCGACAGGTGCAATCCATACCCAGCCAAAGACCAGTGCAAGTGCTGTCATTGCCCAGAATGCGGTCATATTCCCTGTTGAGAAGAACATGAAACCAAACACCAACATGGCAATAAAGATGATGGCCTGAACAGGTTTTACCCATGCGCCAGAAATGGTTTTTGCCCATTTCTTCGCAGCCAGTTTTCCATAAGCAAAGACTGATGCTGTAAAGGTAATTGCTCCGACGAAACAACCCACGAACAGTTCAAATAAATGAACACGGCTCATTTCATGAAAATTGACGCCATTGGCAGCCAAAAGGTCTGGACCGAGTTCAATCAGTTTGTTGTTATGAATAATTGCAGCAATCGCAATCAAGACCGCAGCCAGACCCACCAATGAGTGCATCAGTGCCACAGTTTCTGGCATTTGGGTCATAGGGACAGTACGCGCACGGACAATACCCACCACCGCACCTGCTACCATTGCGCCCACAATCATCCACACTACAGGATTATCTGCAACAAAGAAGGTGGTCAATACTGCAATCGCCATGGCGATCATACCGTAACGGTTACCTTGAATTGCAGTTTTAGGACCTGATAAACCACGTAGCGTCAGGATAAAAAGAACGGCACCAATCAGGTAGAACCAATCCGCATATTCTCGAATCATTTCCATGGATTAACCCTCTTTTTTCTTTTGCTTAGGTTTAAACATTTCCAGCATACGTGCAGTCACGGCAAAGCCACCGAAAATATTGATACTGGCCAGGAACACCGCGATTGCACCCAGCACGCTCACCACGTTAATGGTCTGGAAATCCACGCTGCCTTCAACGCCGATCACCGGCAGACCAACGGTCTGGATCATCGCACCGACAATAATGATCGATGACAAGGCATTGGTGACCGCCATCAACGGCGTATGCAATGCTGGTGTTACCCCCCACACCACGTAGTAACCTACGAAAATGGCAAGGACAAAAATCGTAATTGTTTCAACCATGAGTCTTCTCCTTAACCACGTTTCAGCAGCACTTGGCCGGCATGAGTGACAAGTAGGGCTTTTTGAATTTCTTCTTCTGGATTCAGGACAAAATTCTTGTCGGCATCAAACAGCGTTTCGACAAAATTAAACACGTTACGTGCATATAAAGCCGATGCTTCAGTCGAGACTGTCGAAGGAATATTGGGAATACCGAGAATTTTGACACCATTGTCGGTATGGACTGTTTCACCGCATTTCGAACCTTCAACATTACCGCCCGATTCCACTGCCATATCTAAAATGACTGAACCCGGTTTCATTTTCGCAACTGTTTCAGCACGGATTAAACGCGGTGCATCACGGCCGGGTAAAAGCGCTGTGGTAATCACAATGTCAGCATTTGATACGGCTTTATCCACAATGGCAGCCTGATCGCGGATGTATTCCTCACCCGGCATCCAGCCATAACCATTCTTGGCCGCATCCGCCGCTTTTTGCTGCTCTTCGGCAGACATCGGCACGTCCAGCCATTTACCGCCCAATGATTCCACTTGATCTTTTGCTGTTGGACGCAAGTCTGTGGCTTCCACAATAGCGCCTAAGCGTTTTGCAGTGGCAATCGCTTGCAGACCCGCGACACCGACCCCCATGATCACCACACGGGCCGGTTTGACCGTCCCCGCAGCCGTCATTAGCATCGGGAACATGCGCTGGTATTCAGCCGCAGCCAAAAGCACCGATTTGTATCCTGCAAGGTTGGCTTGAGAAGACAAGACATCCATGTTCTGCGCACGAGACAAGGTCCGTGGCAAAAGTTCCAATGCAAATGCAGACACGTTCTGTGCCGCAAATTGGTCAAGCTCAGTATTACGGTAAGGATCAAACATCGCCACGATGGCGGTGTTCGGATTGAGTTTTTGAATTTCCTCACCTTTCGGTGCACGAACTTTTAAAATCAATTGACTGCCGGTGTAGGCATCATCCGTAATTTTGGCACCAACTTGTTCATAGGCGCTATCGATATAGGCAGCTTTAAGCCCTGCACTACGTTCGATAATCACGCTATGTCCTGCGCTGATCAATTTCTTTACTGTCTCTGGCGTCGCAGCGACGCGATTTTCACCGACAACAGTTTCGGCTGGAATTCCGATCTGCATGAGCGTTCCTCAAGCTAATTTTTCTTAAGTAAACATCGCTTAAACGATGCTTCCCCTCAGGATGTGTTCTTGTTGAATTTTTGGATTCTAATCAAACTGTTTGAAATTACTACCTACTATTTATTTAATAAATGCCTATATATTGAACTGATGATTCATAAAAATGTTGCTGTACTGGTGCGTGGCTTATATACGCCAAATATTTATATTTGATTATTTTATAAACGATATTCATTCACCTGAATGAAAACCTGAAAATGCGCTCGGCTGATAAGCCGCCTACTTGAGATTTTTTTTGTTACATTGATCTTTCTGACCAAAATTCCTGTTTTGGTTCTTTATGCTACCCGTTTCTGAATAGGTCTCTCTGCTAAGGACAGCGGCACTTTAGCTCTCCAAGTTTTCTAAATTTGACTTTATTGACAAATAAAGAACTTATTCCCGATAAGCTATCTGATCTGTAAAGTAATACCTTTTATTCAATTTAGTTATGATTTAACACCCATCGAGCTAGGGTTGAATTGATGGATGTGACACAACGAGATCTGTGGGTCTAAGGGTCACTTATCTCTAAAATGATCAGACCAAGAGGAACAAAAATCTTGCTGACCATTTATTATATTAATGTCATAAACCGAATAAGTGACTAAAATAAAGTTTATGCACCATATCTGCGCATAAAATGAGAGCCATTATTTAATTTTTTTCATTTTCAGGGGATTTTCCGTTCTTTCTTTGTCCTATGCATTGTAATAAAGCCAGCTATTGATCAAAAATCTGGCAACCTGATTATTCCTGACTGGTTTTCTAAGATCTTTTCATTGAGTCATTGTAATATTTTTCTACTTTTAAAGCCTAAAGTTCTCACTTATAGTGCCTTTCATTCCTGCATCAATGCGCTGCTTGTTTTAAATTCTCCTCGGCTTAGATAAGGTTGCTGCTATGAACACGCCCCTCGATATCAGTCAAAACAAGCCCTTATTATGGCTGATGGCGATTGCCTGTGGTTTATGTGCCGGCGCCAACTATTATTGCCAGCCACTGATTTCATCGATTCAGCAATATTATCAGGTGCCGGAATCACAAGTGGCACTCACCGTTACCTTTGCTCAAATCTCTTATGCATTAGGCCTGCTGTTTATTGTACCTTTGGGCGATATGCTGAATAAAACCAAGCTGATTCCCTTTCTCATGCTGGGTGCAGCTGCAGGTTTATTTATTTGTGCCAGTGCGATAAACCTGCCGATGCTGTGGGTTGGCACCATCATTGCCGGACTGTTTTCCGTGGCTGCACAGATTCTGATTCCCTTGGCCACCATGGCAGTCAAACCGGAAAAAACTGGAGAAGTAGTGGGTTTCCTGATGAGCGGCTTGCTGGTCGGTATTCTGCTCTCGACCAGTATTGCGGGATTATTGTCCGACCTGTTTCACTGGAAAATGATCTATATCGTCAGTGGCATCAGCATGCTGGCTTTAAGTTTTTATCTGCGAGGAAAATTACCGAGTCTGCCACGCCTAAGAATCAGCTATGCAGCGATTTTCAAATCTATGGCGAGCTTATTAACACATGAACCACGACTGGTCTTGCGCTCTCTTACCGGTGCCTGTGCTTTTGCCGCCATGAGCATGCTGTTCTCGACCATTGCCCTGCTGCTGACCCAAGAACCTTTCCAGCTTTCTGATGTCATGGTCGGTCTGGTGACACTGGTTGGTGTCTTTGGCGCATTGTCGACTCAATTCATTGGCAAATGGGCCGATCGGGGCCATATCAAAACCTTGAGCTGGATTGGCTGTTCGATCCTGATTGGGAGCTGGCTGTTCCTATATTTTGGTGCGGTATCGCTGCTGAGCTATATTCTGGGCTATGGACTGATTAATCTGGGGTTGGCGATTACGCATAGCTGTAATCAGAATGTGATTTTCCGCCTGCGCCCGGATGCCAAATCACGGGTCAATTCACTGTATATGACCCTGTATTTTATTGGCGGTGCCTGTGGTTCAGCCTTAGGGGTTTATGCCTGGCATCATGGGGGCTGGAGCATGACCTGTATGGCAGGACTCGGGCTGGCCCTAGGCGCTACCCTATTCGCCTTACTGGATCAATGGCATCACGCCCGGACAGCAGCCTAGATGCTTAACTATACTTAGCTGACTTGAGCCGCTGGATAGAAAGGTTTATTTAAATCTAGAGCAACTGAATTTTCCAATAAAATACAGATAAAGACCGGCAGCAAAGCGGCCAGAATCCGGCAGCTTTCCTCGAGTGACTTGTGATTCAGGGAACTATGATAGGTAACTCCGCCCTGCATGAGCTGATGATGTAATGTATATAAACGACGAAACACCCCGACTAAAATTTCTACAGAATTTCGCTCATTTAAAGCATGCTGTATGATTTTTTTCTGTGTTTCCAGTTCAGCATTACAGCGTTCCAGACTAATTTTCTGGTGACGATAATCCCAAAAACTTTGTTCCATATAGGGGTTCGCTAAGAGTGAGTGGATTGGCTGACTGTACTTTTCCCAGACAATATGATTAATCTTCTGGTCCAGATCATTTTGGCAAAGTATTTCTAGAAATTGATGCAGCTTATCCTTTCCCTGAACCCGATCATCCTCTTCTGCATAAATAGCCTGAAAACCAATCCATAGACTGATGAATTTAAAATCCAGATCTTGATCCAAGTCTAGCGCTTTTTTAAACCAGCCTAAGCCACGATGAATTTTTAAGTTAAAATGTGCTGAATTTTGTGCTTTATGGCTTTTATAAATCTCCTCCAATAACAGCATAATTATTCTCCTTATTTCTATCATTTTTTATATTGGTGTTTCTACTATCAAAATATACCATTCTGGAATGACTTGGAATTCTAATTTTATTTCTTGTTTTATGTCCTGGACTTACTGGCTTGACTCAAGTTCGCCGGGTCGTTCTGCTGATTTTATGCTAGTATTACGCCCTCTTTTTTTGCGATGTTGGCCTAGCGAGCTTGGGCAAAAAAAATAATCTTTGGGTGATTTATTCATCCCTTCTTCTTCCATTTCGTTAAGGCATAATTTTGAATGACTGATCTGACCACCATTGAAAATAAACTTCAACCACGAATCAGTGTTGCGCCGATGATGGATTGGACCACCAAAGACTATCGCTTCTTTGCCCGTCTGTTTAACCCAAATGTGATTATGTACACTGAAATGGTCACCACAGGTGCCATCATTTATGGGGATGCCAAACGGCATTTGGACTTTAACACCGAAGAACAGCCGATCGTGCTACAACTTGGTGGCTCGAATCCTAAAGATCTCGCGACCTGTACCAAGATGGCACAGGATTGGGGTTATAACGAAGTCAATTTAAATGTGGGTTGCCCGAGTGACCGGGTACAGAATAATAAAATTGGGGCCTGCCTCATGGCTGAACCCGATTTAGTCGCAGAATGTATTGCTGAAATGCAGCATGCGGTGGATATTCCAGTGACTGTAAAACACCGGATCGGGATTGATGATATGCAGTCTTATGAAGAAATGCTGCATTTTGTCGATACCGTGGCCAAAACCGGCTGCAATAATTTTATCGTACACGCGCGAATTGCCTTATTAAAAGGTCTATCGCCTAAAGAAAACCGCGATGTGCCGCCCCTGCGTTATGAAGATGTTTATCGCCTGAAGCAGGATCGTCCTGATCTGCTGATTGAAATCAATGGCGGGATCAAGACCTATGCCGAAACGCTGGAACATCTCAAACATGTCGATGGCGTGATGATTGGTCGCGAAGCCTATCATAATCCGTACTTATTGGCTGAACTGGGCCAATTGTGGAATCTGGATGCACCTGATCGTTTCGAGATCATGCAACAAATGCTGCCTTATATTGCCCAGCGCATGGCAGAAGGTGCACCATTGTCAATTATTAGCCGTCATATTTTAGGACTGTTCCAGAACTTGCCGGGTGCACGTAAATGGCGTCAGGCACTAAGCGGTGGCAATGCCAAAACCTTGAAAGATGTGGAAACTGCGCTGTTTAATATTCAAGAAGCAATGCAACGTACTGAAGACTATGTGCGTGAACATCAGCAAGTTGAATCCTAAAGAATTTAAAAGTCTAATCGATATAAAAAAGCACCGATCATCGGTGCTTTTTTATAGAGATGAGCGAAGGAGTTATTGAGTATATGCGGTGATATTGCCGACCGGAACCGGTTCTTCCTGATAAGAAACACCTTGAAATTCTGGCTCGGCAATGGGTGTGACCAGAGAACCGCGCTCATGCTCTTTTGACTCATCTACAGGTTCCAGGTCATCTAAGGCTGCAGCCAGCTGCTGTAACTCCCGATCCAGTTGCTGCCGGTATTGCTCTATTTCAATTTCATCAATAAAAGCAAAGGCATCCTCTTCGATCGCCCACCTATAGCCTCCATCGACCTTAAAGATTTTGACATTGACCGGATATGCCTCCCCCTGATAATTCAGATGAGAAATCGCGTTAAATTGATTGCCCTGCCGCTGGACAATTTTGACCCTCTGCACAGTAAAACGATAGCGCTGATAATCCTGATTGGAATTAAATTCCTGTTGCATCTGCGCTTGAATATTTCTGGCCAATTCATCCATCGAGACAAAGTAACTGCATCCAGCCAGACAGGCGATCATCCATAACACAATGATTGTTCTCATAGCGCCTCCTTCTTTTTCTTTCCTGTTCCTGCTTATAGCTGATATATGCAGTATTGTTATGCTTGCTTATTCTGTGACCTATTTTATGCTTTTTTGAAAAAACAAGAAATAAGCAGTGCATGAATCATGACTAAATTATTTAAGATTTCTACAGCTTTTTGAATAAATGATAAAAATTTACTCATAAAAAAGCCCTGAATCTAACAGGGCTTTTGTTTGTGAAGATTCTTTTAAAAATCGTCATCACTGGATGGATCACGATGCAAGGCATCATGAATCGCTTCGATCAGCTGCTGGGCAATTTCCTGCTTGGAGGCTTTTTCCAGATCACGTTTATCTAGCTGATAATGCTCGGCAAAGAATACTGTCATGGCATTTTCATCCGAAGCAAATCCGATATCTGCACGTGATACATCATTACAGGCAATCATATCCAGCTTTTTCGCGACCAGCTTTCCGGCAGCATATTCTTCAATGTTGCGGGTTTCTGCAGCAAAGCCGACCATAAATGGACGTTTTTCCTGCTGGGCAATGGTGGCAACAATATCCGGATTTTTCACCAAGGCTACATTGAGCTCATCACCAGCTTTCTTGATTTTATGCTCGGCTACTTCTGCCACACGATAATCGGCTACTGCAGCTGTCGCAATAAAGATATCGCAACCATTTTCCAGCATTTGCATGCTTTCATTCAGCATTTGCACGGCAGAAGAAACATTCTTACGTTTCACACCATTTGGGGTGTCCAGACTGACCGGACCTGCAATCAGGGTGACATTTGCCCCTGCTGCATAACAGGCTGCAGCCAGTGCAAAGCCCATTTTTCCGGTACTGTGATTGGAAATATAACGTACCGGATCAATCGCTTCACGGGTTGGACCGGCGGTGATGGTGACACGTTTACCCGCAAGCTGACCAAATTTTTCTGCGATCGCACGCTGTGCTTGATGGAAATATTCTGTGACTTGTCGTGCCAGATCTTCCGGCTCAGGCATACGGCCTAAACCCACATCGCCACAGGCTTGAGATCCGGCATCCGGCATGATCACATGCACACCATCTTCAATTAAAGTGGCCAAGTTGCGTTGTGTTGGCTTAGCTGCCCACATTTGCTGGTTCATGGCAGGCGCTACCCAGACCGGTGCTTTGGTCGCCAGATATAAAGTACTGAGCAAATCATCTGCCAGACCTGCTGCAAACTTTGCCAAGGTGTCACAACTTGCAGGTGCAACCAGTAACAGATCCGCCCAACGTGCCAGCTCGATATGCCCCATACCTGCTTCCGCTTCAGGATCCAGTAATGCCGTATGGACCGGATTGCCTGATAAGGCTTGAAACGTTAAAGGTGTAATAAAAGCCTGTGCTCCTTGGGTCATCACCACCCGCACATTAAATCCGGCATCTTTCAGACGACGAACCAGAATCGCACTTTTATAGGCAGCAATGCCGCCAGTCACAGCTAAAATAATATTTTTATGAGGAATTACACTTACGTCGAAGCTCACAAACAGGCTACCTTTCTGTTGCAGTGGGGCTCACAATAGCATTAAATAAGGGCATTCCCAAGAGATCTGCTTCAGGGAAAACTCATAATTCATAATAAATAAGTCTAATAACTATGCAATTTTCTATTAAAAACTGGCCTGAACAAGAACGCCCGCGCGAACGCTTAATTCAATATGGTGCAGAAAGTTTATCCGATGCCGAACTACTGGCAATTTTCCTGCGTTCCGGCTCACAGCAACATTCCGCAGTCGAACTTGCCCGACTCTTGATTCAGCATTTCGGTCATCTCACTGCCTTACTGGATGCCCCCTTAGAGGACGTCAGTCGCTTTCATGGCATGGGCATTAGCAAATATACCCAGCTCATGGCGGTCAAGGAATTAGGACGGCGTTATATTTCCGAACATCTGAAACAGGATGCACTGGAGCTCAATAATTCCAAACGGCTACGCGATTATTTACGTTTTGAACTGCTCGGTGAAACTCAGGAAGTGTTTGCAGTGCTGTGTCTGGATGCCAGTTTAAGAAAAATCAGCTTTAAAAAACTGTTTTATGGCTCGGTGAATGCATGTGATATTTCGATTAATCAATTACTGCGCTATGCAATTACCCAGCAGGCAACCTCAATTGTAATTGCGCATAATCATCCACTCGGCCGGGCCTATCCCTCTCCAGCAGATCTGCATCTGACTCGCCAGATTCAGCAGGCCTGTCAACTGGTCGATATTTATTTAATCGACCACTGTATCATTGCCCTAGAGGGCAGTTTTTCTTTTGCCGAGCAGCAACTCATTCAACCCGAAATACATAGGTGATTAGCACTTGACAAAGCTGGCACAAGTCAAGAAGATCATGAAAAAACTGTGATGATTCCAATAAATGATTGTACGTGACCAGCCAAGTCTTTTTAAATTGCTGTTTTCCTGGCGAGGTACAATTTTGCCGAAAGTTTTGCCACCTTTAGGCGTAGTGATGTTGATCTCGGCCATTATCGGTGGCTTGTCACATATTGGCTCTTTTCATTTTCCAGAATTACCTCTGGTCGGCTTTACCCTGATTGGAGTGGTACTGTCGATCTTTCTCGGATTTAAGAATTCGGCCTGTTATGACCGCTGGTGGGAAGCCCGCAAACTCTGGGGTATTCTGATTGCCAATTCACGACATTTTGACCGGGATTGCCGGATGCTGTCCCAAGGTCGCCGTGAACGTGTGATTCAGCACGTGATTGTCTTTGCCAATGTTCTCCGTGACCGGCTACGCCATCAGACAGCCAATCCGACCGAACTGGTTGAAACCAGCGGCATGAGCCAGCAAGCGGTGACCCAGCTCTATCAACAGGCCAACGCGCCGCAATATACCTTAAGCCTGATTCAATGGGAGTTAATGCAGGCGCTCAAAGAAGGTGAAATCTCAGACATCATCTATATGCAGATGAATAATCACGTGGCGGAACTAAGTATTGTCCAGACTGGTTGTGACCGGATTGCGACGACGCCTTTACCTTTTGCCTATTCAGTCTTGCTAAATCGTACCGTCTATTTTTTCTGTTTTATTTTGCCCTTTAGCCTGGGTTCAACATTAGGTTTATTTACGCCTTTACTGGTCGGTATTTTAGCTTATACCTTTTTAGGACTAGATGCCTTAAGCTCAGAAATTGAAGAACCTTTTGGCACGCAAAGTAATGATTTGCCACTGGACTCAATGGTACGTACCATTGAAATTGAACTCTTAGGCACGCTGGGCAAACCAACCCCACCACCGATTCAGGCCAAAGATCATAACCTACTGTAATTTATTCTTCTCTTGCCCTTTTCTATCAGCAAAGGGCACTTCTGCTCTGCAAGAACAAAGTTCGAGTAAAGCACTCAATCAACAAAACTCTCCCAAATCCCGACTTGTCCCGGTTTTAGGCTCGGCACATTCCCGAGTCTGATCCATGGCATATGGTCGCCATGAAAGTCACTGCCAATCGAAACTTTCAGACGATGCTCCGCAATCATCCGATCGACCATCTGGCGAGTAGAACTTGGATCTACCGCTGGCGGCAGTTCAACGGCGTCGCCACCAAACTTGGCAAAGATCTCGATCAGGTAACGAATGTTGGTCGCAGATAGGTCATATTTGGTCGGATGTGCCAGCACCGCAAAACCGCCACTTTCATGAATCACCTGAATTGTGTCTTCAAGACTCAAGCCATCAAATTTGACATAGGCTTTCTTGCCTTCCTTGATGTACTTATCAAAAGCCTGTTGCGGGCGAGTCACAATGCCCTTTTCTACTAAGGTTTTGGCAATATGCGTCCGTGTTACCCGATCAGGGATATTATCGACTTTGACCAGTACATCGGCATAAATATCCTGACCAATTAAAGGAATCAATAAATCACAGATCTGTTTCGAGCGTTCCGCCCGGATTTTCTTCTGCTGATTGAGGGCTTTTTGTAAAGGCTCAGGATTTTGCATATTCAGTGCAACAATATGCACGCCATAATTTTTCTTGGTGGCTGGACGTGACCACTGGCTGGAGATTTCCACCCCAGAAATGATCTTAATCTCATGATTTTTAGCGGCTTCTTGTGCCAGTTCCAAGCCATCCATAGTGTCGTGATCTGTCAATGCCAAAGTATGCACCGATTTCTCTACGGCAGCCTCGACCAATTGCTGTGGAGTTAAAGTTCCATCAGAAATATTGCTATGTGTATGTAAATCTACGCCGTGCATCTCTATACTATGACATTTATTTAATCAGATTTAGATACTCTAACATGAAAGCACTTTTAGACTTTGTGCCACTCATTATTTTCTTTTATTTATATAAAACTGTAGATCCAAAAGACACTGACCATCAACTTTTGCAATTGATCGGTTCTGCGGGGGGTGTCGACAATAATAATATTCTTGTGGCAACCACGGGTCTGATTATTGCTATGCTGGTGGTCTATGGTGCGTTATTTGTCATGCAAAAATTCCGCCTGGATAAGCAGCAATGGATTGTGCTGTTTATGACCGTGATTTTTGGTGGGATCACTCTGATGCTGAGCGACGATTTCTATATCCGTTTAAAGGCGGTATTGCTGAATCTGGTCTTTGCGGGCGTATTCCTGCTGTCGCCTTGGTTTAGTAAAGATAAAAAGCCACTGATTCAGCGTCTGTTTGGCCCGGTTTTCAACTTAAGTGAAAAAGGCTGGATCAAACTGAACTATGCCTGGGTCGCCATGTTTGCACTGATGTCATTTTTACATACCTTCTTTGCCTACTTGTGGCTGGATGGAAAATATTGGGGCGAATTCACGGCATTCGGTGACATGATCGTGATGTTTTCCTTTATCATTATCCAGTTTATTGTATTGCGTAAATACTTTAAGACTGCTGAATAAATCCAACTACAAACAATTGAGAATCATCATGCCATTATTTGTCGTTAGCTGTACCGATCAGGAAGGTACAGTGGAGAAACGTCTTGCCATTCGTCCACAACATCTTGCCCGCTTGCAAAAGCTGAATGATGAAGGCCGTCTGATTGTTGCAGGCGCGATGCCGAAAGATCCGAGTAATCCACAAGCCGGCTTTTATGGTAGTACCATCATTGTCGATTTTGACAGCCGTGAAGACCTGGATACCTGGCTAGAGGATGAACCCTTCCTGAAAGAAGGTGTATATGCACAGATTGATGTGAAACCGTTTAACAAAGCATTCCCTCAAGGATAAGGTTTATGCGTGTTGTTCTTGCCAGTGTTATTGGCCTCTGTTGTACCTTTCATTCTGTATGGGCAGTAGAAGTTGCCACAGTTCAGACAACACCAAATAGTGTCGCCGCTGCTGCTGTACAAGCTGCGGTCGCAACCCCCACTGCTACGCCAAAACCTGCAATTATCCCTGTGGCTGCAACAGCATCTCAAGCCCTTCCAGCAACTGGAAATAAGCCACTGACTGCTGAAGAGCTTGCCAGAAATAAAGCTCAGCAAGACGCCAAAGTAAAAGCTTTGGTGAAAGATCAGGCGACGCGTCTGCAACAGCTGGAAAAAGCCAATCTGGAAGCGTTAGCACAAAATCAGGAACTACAGCTCAGAAATGACAATCTTGGCGTGCAAGTACAGGTTTTACAAAGCGAACGCAGTGCGCAGATGTTCCTGTATGGTGCTGCCACTTTGGCCGTGGGCGTTTTGCTGGGCTTTCTGATTGCCAGTTACGTTTATACCAAGCGTCGCCGTCAATGGTAATCTATTCCCCTTTCGGACTTATTTAAGGTTGTAGTCGTTTTGTCGCATGCAATTCAAACCGCCGATCTCGATTGGCACTTGGTGGATGGCATTGAAGTGCCTGTCTCTAAACAGTTTGGTGATGTTTATTTTTCTAAAGACAATGGTTTGCTGGAAACCCGCCATGTTTTTTTAAATGGCAATGACCTGCCGACCCGCCTGACTGACTTAAAACCGTTTGAATATTTTTGTGTGGGCGAAACCGGCTTTGGCACAGGACTGAATATTCTGGCGTTATGGCAGCTCTGGCAGCAGACCCGTCCGGACAATCACAGTCATTTGCATGCGATTTCAGTGGAGAAATTTCCGCTCTCTAAACCCGATCTGATTCGCGCTTTAAATGTCTGGCCTGAACTCAAGCCATTGGCAGATCAACTGATTTCCCAATATCCGATGCCAATTGCAGGCTGCCACCGTTTAAGCTTTCCTGAACAACGTTTCAGTCTGGATCTTTGGCTTGGAGATGCCCATGATGTATTTCCCATCATGGAAAAAACCGCACCTGTGAATGCATGGTTTCTGGATGGTTTTGCGCCGTCTTGTAATCCAGACATGTGGGAAGAAAATGTTTTAAATAATATTGTGCGTTTATCCGAGATTGGCACCACTTTCGCTTCTTTTAGTGTCGCAGGTGTCCTGAAACGTGGCCTAAATAACCATGGGATTTCCATTTCACGTCCAAGAGGTTTTGGACATAAACGTGAAATGCTCAAAGCCATCTGGAAGCTATCTGAACCAGCCAATTCGGGTGCAGATCAGGATATTACTCAAAAAAAAACAGCATTAAATCCTGAGCTTGAATTTAACGTACGCCAGATTGCGGTTATTGGTGCCGGAATCGCAGGTTTAAGTGCTGCCTGGGCCTTTGCGCAGCGTGGCCACCAAGTCACGATTTACGATCAATCAGCGCCACTTGCTGGTGGTTCTGGTAACCCGCTTGCGCTCCTGAACCCAAAACTCTGCCCGATTGAGCAGAGTGCAGAACATTTAATGACCTTGGCTTGGCAACATGCCCTGACTCATTATGCAAAATTCAAAGCCTTTCGACCGATTCAGGTCAGTCAATTGGCACTCAAACATCCTGAAACTCTTTTAAGTCTGGCAAATGAATATCCAGCACATATTCTTTCAGTGCAAACGGCGGATGAGCAGAAACTGCATACTGAATATTCAAGTTTAAAACTTTTAGCAGCAGGAACTATTTCTCCGCATCAATTGCGTGATGAAATTTTACAGCATCCGAATATTAAATATATCCAAGCAAAAATCACCAAAATTGAGCAGCTATCTCAACCCAAACTTTTTGAAAATGAAAATTGTTTGGGTCAGTTTGATCATGTGCTGGTTTGTAGCGCGCGCGAGACAGCACAATTCTTTGAGCATTATCCGGCACTCAAGCCAATTCGTGGACAAGTGAGCTGGCTAAACAATAGCGCTCAGCCTTTAAGCAAAGAGACTGCTTATAACTACGGTGGGTATTGTATGCAACTGAATGATACACATTTAATTCTCGGTGCATCTTTCCATCCTGGTCGGGAGGATACAGAGGTGCTCCCAGAAGATCATGCACATAATCATGAGCTGCTCCAGAGCGTCTTTCCAGATTATGCCGCGTCATTAGCACCGATGGACACCTGGCATGGCCGTGCAGCGCTACGTGCCCAAAGTCAGGATTACTTTCCTTTACTCGGTAAAATGCAGCCTGAACAGGAAATTTATAGTTTTGCCGGTCTAGGCTCCAAAGGCTTTTTATTTGCACCCCTTTGTAGTGAAATTCTGGCCGCCCAGATTCTGGGTGAAGCCTATCCTGTTCCGGCAAGTCTGGTTAAAAAACTCAGCGTGAGCCGCTTTCAAAAGAAAGTAAAAACCAAGAAGCCTTATTTTAAGCCACAAATTTAATTACCCTTTTGCATGAATCCCTCTAAGTCCCCCTTTTTTAAAGGGGGACTTTTTTATACTTTTATGAATAAATAGAATGCCTGTAGCTCCTCCCTTTAGAAAAGGGAGGTTGGGAGGGATTAAATTTCAGCCAATAAAAAAGCGCCTTGCGGCGCTTTTTTTTAACAGAATGCTTATGCACCCTGTTCAAGCGGTAAGCCTGCATCACGGGCGGCACGAGTACCCCCCATCAGAATGACATATTCACGTGAACTGTCAAAACCCTCTAGTTTTTCAGCAGCACGTGGAGCTTTACTACCCCCACCACACAAGATGTAAATGGGTTGATCCGCTGACACCTGAGTTAGGCTCTCTGCTGAAAGATCGTTAATGGGCTGATTCACCGCCCCTTTCACGTGTGCTTCAGCAAAAGCACTTGTATCGCGTACATCCCAGATAATTGCATTTTCTGGGAACTCAAATGTTGTAATTTCTTGTTTACGGATCATTGCGCACTCCTTTGATGTAAACAACACTTGGCAAATGAAGAAAACATCCCTAGCATCTCAGATATTCTTTCCATTTGTAAAGGTCTAAACCATGCCTTCTTTCGATATTGTTTCTGAATTAGAAATTTTTGAAGTAAATCATGCAGTTCAAAACACCCAAAAAGAAATTGCGACCCGCTTTGACTTCCGCGGTCAGGACGTTTCTATTGAACTGAATGAAAAAAACAAGGAAATCAAGATTTCGACTGAAAGTGATTTCCAGTGTGAACAAGTGTATAGCATGCTCGAAAGTCATTTCTTTAAACGCAAAGTTGATATTCAGGCACTCGATCCACAGAAAATGACGGCTTCTGGTAAAAACGTGATTCAGGTGATCAAGCTCAAAGACGGTCTTGACTCTGATACCGCAAAAAAAATCAATAAAGCCATTAAAGAAAGCGGCATTAAAGCGCAATCTTCTATTCAGGGAGACAAGATTCGTGTAACGGACAAGAAGCGCGACACTTTGCAACAAGTGATGACCTTCTTAAAAGAACAGCAATTTGGTTTGCCTTTACAGTTCAATAACTTTAAAGATTAAGACCGCACAGTGTCTTAAAGAAGGAATTATGACGCATCGCAATCGACTGACCAAACTGGTAAAAGCTACTTCCAGACTACCTCAAGCTATTCGTAGTACTTTATTGAGTAAAACCTTTGGCCGGATTATTCCCATGGTAGGTTCTGCCAAGATTCGCTATGTAGAACTCAGTGGAGCAAAAGTGGTGGTCACAATCGCCAACCATAAAGCCATGCAAAACCATATTGGTCAGGTACATGCCTGTGCCATGGCCTTAGTGGCAGAAACTGCGACCGGCTTTGTGACGGCAATGAATGTGCCGGATACCGCGATTGTATTAATCAAAAGTTTGAAGATTGATTTTAAACGTCCGACCAAAGGCGCCATGACTGCAGTCGCTACCTTGACGCCGGAGCAACAAGCACTCATGCAAAGCTCCGATAAAGGCGAAACATTGGTTCAGGTCACGGTCACGGATGAATCCGGAGAAACGCCGATTCAATGTGAAATGCTCTGGGCCTGGATTGCCAAAGATCAGCTCAAGCAATCATAATTCTTTCTAAGCAAGAAAAATCCCAGAGATCATCTCTGGGATTTTTTTATATCTCATTCAATCATTGGGCTGCTTGAGACTCTAAAAACTTCTGTTTGGCTTCCTCTGGAATCAGACGCTTATTGCCTTTTACATCGACTGCGACAAAAGTAAATACTCCTTCTGTGACACGAATCGGCGCACGTGAATCATCATGACTGTCCCAGACTTCAATTTCCATCTGAATAGAGGTCTTGCCAACTTTTAAAATCTGGGTATAACAGCTAATGACATCCCCGACTTTCACTGGAACCAGAAAGGTCATCTGGTTAATCGAAATCGTGGCACAACGTCCCTTTGAAAATCGTTCTGCGTGAATCGCGCCTGCCAAGTCCATTTGTGAAACGATCCAGCCACCAAACACATCACCACTCCAGTTGGTATCTGCAGGCATTGCGATCGTTTGTAGGGAAAGAATCCCCTCTGGTTTTACTTGAGAATCTGACACATTCACTCCAGGCATTTGAATTAGGGTTGGGTATTTAACTGCTGATCAAGCCATTTTTGTAGTTCGCTTGATCGTAATGCACCGCTTATTCTAGCAATTTCGTTGCTTTTATTCATCAACACCAGCGTCGGAATACTACGAACATTAAATGCTGAACTTAAGCGCGGATTCGCTTCGGTATCAATTTTTGCAAAAACCACATTTGGATATTGCTGCGCGACAGTCGCAAAATGCGGTGCCATCATTTTACAGGGGCCACACCATTCTGCCCAGAGATCAATCAGGATTGGTAAATCACTATGGGTGACAAACTGGCTGAAATTCTGCTCATTTAATTCAATTGGCGCCAATGGAATCAGGGCCTGATGACATTGACCACAGGCAGGGTTGGCGGTGAGTTTATCTTCAGGAACACGGTTCTTGGCCTGACATTCTGGGCATACAATAATCATCTAGCGTACTCCAATATGTTGATGTAGGAATTCTAATTGGGTTGAAACGGCTTTTTCAAACCATTCACCATGATAAATATCAAAATGCCGGATATTCCACTCCTGATATTGTACAAACGGTGCAAGATTGGTTACGGTTTCGCGACTGGATTCAATCGGAATTAAACTATCCAGTTTTGCTGCAATAAACAGCACCGGAATGGTGATTTTTCTAACTTGCTGAATCGGGCGATAACGCATTAAATTAAAAAAGACCCGCGCAGGAATTTGACCGCTCCAATAATAATCCGGATTCACAATCGACAGATAACCCTCGTAGCTGTCCTGTGTCGGCATAAAACACAGCTCGTAAGGATCGACCACCGGCAAGGTTTTGGGCTGCATACCGACCTTGCTTCCCATATAGTCCTGACTAGAAACCTTAAGTGCCTTGGGGAGTTGCTGCAAAGGATAAAGCCTGGCACTTTCAGCCCCATCGACAAAAGGCACCTGTACCATTGCAGCCTGAATATTTTTCAGTTCTGCTGCCAGGGTGAGTACATGCCCTCCACTTAGCGCAGTTCCCCAGAGCACGATCCGTTGACTGTCAATCGACTTACGTGCCTGAATATGCCTGATCATGGTTCGCCAGTCATCCAGCTGGGCATTAATGGATACCAGCTCACGCGGTCGCCCGGTACTGCCGCCCCAATAGCGATAATCGAATAACACCACCGCATAGCCGACACTGGCAAAATGCTGGGCATAGTGCACCAGTTTAAATTGACGTAAGGCCGCCAGACCATGGGCCATCAAGATCACGGCCGGTTTTTCTATATTTTTAGGCCGATAAAAATCTGCAGCAATCACGTCCTGACCGCTTTTGACATACAGTGGCTCAACTGTATAAGCCTGCATACGCGCTCCATTGCGTTATCTTATGGTGATCATCATTTATAAAAATTTCACAACAGCTTCAGCATGTTTTCCGCTTAATGCTATCATAAAGCATATCGATATAAATGAAATGATGGAGTGGC
The DNA here is from genome assembly GCF_013419125.1 of Acinetobacter sp. YH12102. Classification (NCBI taxonomy): domain Bacteria; kingdom Pseudomonadati; phylum Pseudomonadota; class Gammaproteobacteria; order Moraxellales; family Moraxellaceae; genus Acinetobacter; species Acinetobacter sp. YH12102. The sequence goes on from NZ_VPAS01000013.1 coordinate 71,904, forward strand.
GTCATGAGCGAAAATGTAGGCTTTGCTGGTCAAATTGGTCCGGAACACGTGACTCAGGTGGTCGAGAAAGGTTTTAAATCGATTATCAATAACCGCCCGGATATGGAAGGTGGTTCTGAGCAGCCGACCAGTGCACAAATTGAAGAAGCTGCACGCAGTGCCGGTCTGGATTATGTCTTTCAGCCTGTCGTCGCTGGTCAGATTACTGAGCTCGATGTACGTACTTTTGCCAATCATTATAATGAATTACCGAAACCTATTCTGATGTTCTGCCGTACTGGAAATCGCTCAAATAATTTATATCAACTGGCAAAACAGATGGACCTGCTGGATGACTAAGTCTTTTTGGAAAATTGTAGTACTGGCAAGCTGTTTAAGTGTCAGCTCACTTGGTTTTGCCGCAAATGATCTCAGCCGTGCAATGACCTCTTCGCTGAGTGTGTCAGGTGAAATGACATTAAGCAAGTTTCAGCAATTGATTCAGCAAGGTTTCAAATCTGTGATTGTAAACCGGCCGGATCAGGAAACTGGCAATAATGTCACGGTGAGTCAATTACGCTCCATTGCGGAGAAATCTCAAGTGAGTGTGATTTATCAGCCTGTGGTGAGTGGTCAGCTTTCTCAGGCCAATATTGAGGAATTTGCTCGATATTATAATGAGCTACCTAAACCTATTTTGATGGTTTGCCGGAGCGGTACACGTTCAGCGACCTTGTTTAACCAGGCTAAATCTCAAGGATTGATTCATGAATAAAATCTTAGTTGTGTTATGTCTGAGCTTGACCTTTATCGGCTGTAGTTCAATGAACTTGAAGCCAACTGTAGGCGTAAGCGTGGGAACTACTCTATAAGGTTCTGAGCAAATGAGAATGGCGCTCTTTGCGCCATTTTTTTTATATGATAATCTTCAAATAGTAAAACTATATTCTTTATATAATTATTTTGGGGTAAAACATGAAGTTTAATAAAAGTGTGCTTGTTATCACTTTAGCAGGTTTTTTAGCTGCATGTGGGGGCGGTGGTTATTATGATAATACCTCTACAAATGGAGAAAATACTATTGATCCATCAGAAACGCCGTCAACAGCAGATCAACAAAAAGTTTTTAATGCTTTAAAAGTGGAAGCAGCTTCTTTATTTGGTCAAGCTAATTCTGAAAAAAAGGGCTATATTGATCACGCCTTAGATACCTATGCTGAAAGTGTATTAAAAATTTCACAAGATATTCGCAATGTGAATATTACTGCCTTTAAAAATACGCATCGTTTAGAGAAATGTTTTGCAAACAGCACAACTGATTTCCGCGCATGCTATGTATTCAAAGGAAATGAAATTAGAAATTTACTTGGCAGTAAATACGATGGGTGGGACTTTGAAATTGATAAAGGAATCAATGCAGCAGGCGTTGCCTATGATGATTTGACCAATATTCGTCTAAAGTCAGATGATATTCTACCAGATTTAAATAGCTACTATGGTGAAACCTATTTATTTGTGTTTGAAAATGAAAATCCTCTAAAAAACTTACAAGATATTACGATTGCTGGTGCATTTTCATATCCATTTAAACAAACACAAGGTCTTCAAAAACGCTTTATTCTCATTAACCAAGAAACAAGTGATTTCAAAATTGATGTAACAAAAAGAATTCCAACTGAAGTGACGAATGAAGAAGGCGAGCCTGAAATTGTTTGGGAAGATCAAGTGACCACAATGGGTGCCTTAAGTATTTATAAAGTCCCTAAAACTGCTGATCAAAGTGAATACTATGTGACGGAAGCAGGTTCGGGCTTTAATACACTGATTAATGACAATACCAATGTCGCGTATGCTGAGCCTGTAAATTTCAAAATTGAATCTACACATGGTGATAAACCTAGTACATACAAAATCTTAAATAATATTGAAACACTTAACTTACCAAGTGTTTCAATTGCGGGTACACGTGTTGAGCATGAAGCACCTACACTGAATGCGAAAGAATTTGTTGGGAGTATTTATTTACAAGGTCCAAATATTTTGAACTTTAAAGCATCAACACTTAATTCAGTATTGACGTTTAATCATCTTATTAACGAAGTTCAATATCAAGGAACATCAACCAATACTACAGGTGGTGTAACAACCAATATTACTTCTCCAAAAAATCTAAAATATTAATGTAAAGATTTAATAAAAGCCCTCTTTTAGAGAGGGCTTTTTTGTATATTGGAACTAAGGATATAAATTTCTAGAAAGTCTATTATATGTACGACCTCATCATCATTGGCGCAGGCACTGCAGGGATCAGTGCTTATAACGAAGCCATCAAATACACCCAAAATATTTTAATTATTAATGACGGCCCATGGGATACAACCTGTGCACGTGTCGGCTGTATGCCAAGCAAACTTCTGATTTCATCTGCAAATCGCATGCATGACATTCAATCCGCGAAAGACCTCGCTTTACAACATGAAGCTGTAATAGATACTTCAGGTGTGATGCAACGTCTACATAGCTTAAGAGAACGTTTCATTCGTGCAACCCTAAAAGGCGTTGATCGATGGGAGGCTTCACATAAAATTTCTGGTCATGCAACGTTTATTAATGCCCATACAGTTGAAGTCAATGGACAAGCTTATCAGGCTAAAAGCTTCATTATTGCGGTTGGTTCACGACCTAATATCGATAAAACATTCAAGGAAGAATTAGGAGATAAATATCTAACTTCTGATGAGATATTTGAACTTTCTCAATTACCCAAGTCTTTAGCAGTGATCGGAAGTGGTGTGATTGCCATTGAACTGGCACAAGCCATGCAACGACTGGGCGTAGACACTACCCTGTTCGCTCGTAGCCAAAAAGTAGGTGCCTTAACCAGTCCAGTCTTACAAAAGCTGGCACAGGAGCAATTGAGTAAAGAACTCAATATCAAGTTCAAAATCTTGCCAGATCAAGTTAAAAAACAAGCTGATCATATCCAGATTAATTTTACTGAAAATGATCAAGCTCAAACTATTCAAGTTGAATATATTTTGGGTGCTACAGGCCGTCAGACTAATCTGGATCGATTGAGTTTAAATCAGTTAGATCCTAATTTTGCTGATATCAAAAAATTGCCTATCAATAAAAAAACCAAACAACTCGCAGATATGCCGATATTTATAGTGGGTGATGCCGCACCTGATGCCCCCATTCAGCACGAAGCTGCTCATGCTGGTAAAGAAGTGGTTCATAACTGTTTAAATTATCCCGAAATTAAACCGATTCCCGCACTCACCCCACTGGCAATCGTATTCTCTCACCCGGAAATGGCGATTATCGGGCAAAGTTTTAAACAGTTAGAAAAGCAAAATATTGAGTTTATTCGAGGATTTGCCTCCTATGAAAATCAAGGACGTGCACTGGTTCTTGCTGAAAATAAAGGTGGTATTGAAGTTTATATTGATAAAAAATCAGGCAAATTATTAGGCGCAGAACTCTTCTGTTCACAAGCTGAACATCTTGGCCATCTTCTGGCCTGGACCATTGATGCAGATCAGGATATTCATCAAATCCTGGCAAAACCTTTTTATCACCCAACACTGGAAGAAGGTCTCAGATCTGCTCTTAAACATGCTCGTCGTCAATTTGATGCATTGTAAGTGTTTGCTGACGCTCATTGAGTACATTAATCAAACGGTAACTGTGCGCAACTAAGCGATCTAACCAACGCTGAGCAGCCAATAACTCAAAAGTTTTGGCTGCATTCAGCTGATACGTTGAGGCATAAATATTAGTTTTTTCACGTAATTCGCTACGATGCTGTTTACTCCACTGTTTTAGATGTCCCATTTCAATATACAGTTGGCTCAAATCTTCAGATGAGCGAGTATCTAGCATGCTATTTCCAGCATTTTCCAGAATCTGGATAAAATCCAAGGCAAGTTGATGAATCGCGGGTTGGGTACGAATACTCACAACATGCTTTAGATTTTCCAAATCACTACGCAACACTTTCAGATAAACCATCATCCTTAATAAGCTAAACAGCCGACTTTGATCAGTGCTATTTTCAGGCACAACAATTTTTTCTAAATAATCCTGTAATTTGTAAATTAATTCGTCTTGCTGTTTTAATTCATTGGCCGAAACCAATTCTGCTGACTTGATGGCTTTTAGAATCCAGGAATATTGGGTCAATATGGTTTTAAAGATCACTTGTTCTGCCGTATTAATTGCGACCGCAGGCACTGCCAAACTGGCTTCATCTAAGGCCTGTAATAATGAATCTTCATGTGCCGGAATATATTTCACCAACAGCTGTTCAAAGGGGCGAATCAATGGCATAAAAAATAAGGCACCAAATACACTGAAGGCTGTATGAAAAGCTGCCACAATGACCACATGATCCCAACCAGATAAAAAATACTGTGGTTGATACAGCCATAAAAACAAGGGAACCAAAATACAAAATGCAAAAATTGCACTCACGACATTAAAACAGACATGCACAGCAGCAGTTCGTTTTGCATTCGCATTTGCACCGATGGCTGCCAGTACTGCAGTTGCAACGGTTCCAATATTCTGGCCAATGACGAGCACAAGCGCTTGATCGAGCTGAATCGCCTGACTTGCTAATGCAGCAAGTGTCGCTGTAATGGCGGCACTAGAGGACTGCAAAATCACAGTCATGACCAAACCGAAAAGTACCAATAACAGCTTTGCAGCAAAACTTTCGGTCGAGAAAATTGAAAGATCGAGATGTTCTGCGACACCTGACATTGCTACTTGAAGCAAATCAATTCCAAAGAAAATCAGGCCGAATCCCGCAAGCGCCAAGCCGGTAAGCGCTGTACGTCCATGTGCTAATATTTTAAGTAAAGCGCCTATGGCAATGAGAGGCAAAGCCACTTGTCCAATAGAAAACTTTAAACCTAAAAAAGCCACAATCCAGCCAGTACTGGTTGTACCGATATTAGCGCCAATAATTACACCAATGGCTTGCGAAAAAGAGAGTACGCCTGCACTGACAAAGCCAATGGTTGCTAGCGTCGTGGCTGTGGAGGATTGCACAATCAAGGTCAAGGCAATACCTGAAGTCATTGCTTTAAAAGGAGAACCAGTAAACCGACCTAACCATTGTCTTAATGTTTCACCTGCAATATCTTTAAGGCTCTCGGTCATTAAAGTCATGCCAAGCAAAAATAAACCGATTCCACCACAGAGCTGTGTAAATACCTCAAACACGCAGATTCCTAGGCTTTAAATTTTAATGATTAAAACATAATCAGGCTGATTTAAAAACAGCAAATAACCTTGAGTAAACTCAGAATATTATTTTTACTATATTTAATTTTGCTATAAATCCCGCGCACAAAAAAACACCCCCCTGCTTATGCAGGGGGGTGTTTCGAATAATGAGCTGGCGATGACTTACTCTCACATGGGTAACCCCACACTACCATCAGCGCAAAGAGGTTTCACTTCTGAGTTCGGGAA